>JAQVYQ010000099.1 GCA_028708575.1 Tissierellia bacterium | reverse complement strand
ATTCTTGAGCATCTGAAATTTGAACTGCTCCATTTGAATCATCCATTTGTGTCCAGTTAAATGGTGGATATCCAGCTTCTAATCCTACTATAAATGTGTCCTTTTCTGTTCCTTGTCCTTCTGTTCCTTGTCCTTCTGTTCCAGCTGGAGCTGGATCCTTTGTTGATGAACAAGCTGTAAGTGCAGGTACCAGCAACATTGCTAATATTAGTAATATTGATATTCTTCTTTTCATTTTATAATCTCTCCTTAAATTTATTAATTTAGTTATAAATCTACAGTCCTACAAAAAAATAACACCTAACAGGTATTGTCAGATGTGAATTTGCGTATGCAAAAAATAAAGACAATCCTCTCTCCTTTCTTACTCTTAGTGAGATAGCTCAACATTAAAGTATCGAGTTAATACTAAAATGACAGTTCCATATTTATTAGATATGGTCCCAGCAACAGATTTTGGTATCTGAAGCTTCGGCAATGTCTCCTTTCACTATACCTCCTTGGATTCCGTCCTCCATATAGTTACTCTTAGATATCGCACCTCTACCCCACCCAAAGGATGAGGATTTTTATTAACTTGTACATTACTTTGTAGTATGATAACATTAATATTCCTATATGTCAAGTTTTTATATTGACAAATATTTCACCCTTGGTTGTAATGTTAAGTGACTTCTTTGAAACACAAATAATATGTGAAAAATCTGTAAATAGAGCATTGTTTCATTTGGGTTTATTTGTTTAAATTTATCATATAAGGTAATGGGTTTAGAAATACGTGTTCCTGAGAAGTTTACAAAATTTACATCATATCCCAAGTCTTTAAGAATTTGTTCATCTAGCTCGCCATAGTATCCTAATCTACATACTCCTCCAGTTTGAACAAGAATGTTAGCTCCCAAAATCTCTAAAGGTGTTGCTTACTATATCATAAATAGCATTAAACTTAGTACATACAGTGCCATCATTCCCATAATTAAAAATTCGAGGTACTAGAATATAATCACATTTATCTATTAAGTACTCTACATGACCTAAGTATATTTTTGAAGATAGACAGGATTCATCTATAGCATGTTTTCTTTGATAATTTATAAATTAATGATAAAATGAGCATATAAAGACAAGTTTTCCCTAAAAGTTTTGATTAGCGAAAGGAATGATATTATGTCTAATTCGCAAGTAACTAAAAGAGCCCTGGCAAATTCTATGAAAAATTTAATGGAAGAAAAGCCAATGGAAAAAATAAATATTACAGATATAGTTGAAGGTTGCAATATGAATAGACAAAGCTTCTACTATCATTTTAAGGATAAATACGATTTAGTTAATTGGATTTTTTATACTGAGTTGATCCTTACTATTAAAGACTATTCCACTGAAAAGCTTGGACTTTTAGAGAAAGCATGCGAATACTTTTACGAAAATAAAAGCTTTTATAAAAATGCTTTTGAAGTAACTGGTCAAAATTCATTTTCAGAATACTTCATCGAAATTATACAGCCTATTTTAAAGATTCAATTAAACGAAATATTTAAGAGCAAAAAGGATGTAGACTTCTACGCTACATTCTATGCTGATGCTACTAGAATCTCTATTTCTCGATGGCTCATTGAAGGGGCTAAAATACCCCCTGATAAATTTGTAGAATTACTAAGAAATGCTATAGAGGGTGTTGCTATATATTTAAGTGAAGAGGATTAAATTGGACTTTTAAAAATCTCTTCAAAGGAATTGGTCCTTATATTGTACTTTGTCTTATTTTCCAGAGTAGTTAAACTTATTTGGCCAATGCTATCTATGCTTAAAAAATGTGTTTCTTTAGGGATTTCATAGATAATATTACCTACTCGATTTATGTCACCATAAAAATCCATTATAAAAGCAGATGAATCCGTTTTAAACCTTGAATTATAAATATAATCATAGGTATTTTCTTCTATTTGATTATTACTACCTGGCCTTTTTATCATAATTGCAAAGTTTGCATGGATAGAGATTATTTTTTTTGAAATACTTTCAAATTCTTCAGTATATGAAAAACTTTCATCATAATAATAGGACCCTCCATAAAGGCATCTATAATTTCTTAAATAATTTACACTTGATCTTAATTCAATCTCATCAATATCATTAATTAATAAGAAAAAACATAAATTAGTTAGTGTGCTCATTTCTTTTACAGCTTGCTCATTAATAATTTTAGGACTAAGAATAAGTGAAATCCCACAATCATCATTATTATTTATAATAGGATATAAATCCATTAATATATCATTGCTATCTATTAAGAAAATATAGCAGTAAATTCCAAGGTTTTTCCCCTTTTGGATTACATTTACTATTTCATCTTCTGTTAAACTTTCGCAAGCTTCTTCTCTAAAATCAAATACTATTGTCCATGGTATTTTGTATTCAAATTCTTTTTCATCTTCCCTTATTATTCTCGCGCCACATGTAAAGCTGTTATAGCCAATATTGATGCCAAAATCTTTAATTGTATCATGATTTGTATTCTCAACTAAATCTTCAATTATTTCATAATAAAAGCTATCTTCATTATTTAGCATTTCATGAGCTAAATCAAAAAAAGATTTTTGAAAACGACCTGATGCAAAATACTCCCCTAAATCAAGTAAGTTTCTCACACCTCTTTTAGGATTATCTACGATATAGTGAATTCCTTTTTCTACCGCTGATTCAATTATTGTGTATATCAATTTATTTTTCTCCATTGTGGAACCCCCATATAGTTAATGATTTTAATTCTCAATTTCAATAATATATTAATATATATATTTTTTAAATAGACAATTTAAATATCTGTCCAATTTTTAGACATTCTTACAAAATTGTCATAATTTACGACAAAAAAATATATTGTCTAATCTCAAGTTAGAATTCTAATAATATAATGAAAGCAAAGAGAGTTGTTTATTAATTTAAGGGGGCATTAATTATGAGTGAAATGACTTTATATGAGGATTTGCAGTCTTTTGGATTAAAGAAAGTTTTGGATTACTTAGATAGTGATCCAGAAGCTAATATTCCAAAATTAATAGATTGGGTCAAAAAATTTGATAAAGACGGTGTTGTAGAACCTCAAATGAGAGTAATTGAACCAGTTTTAAAGGATAAGAATAGCAATTGGTATAAGCTTGCTATGAGTTTATTTACAGACATTGACGATGGAGTAAGAAAAAAGCTCTTTGAAAACTTTATTATCAATTCAGTAATTTTAGGGGGTCAACGTCAGAGAAAATCTAGAGAAGAAAATGATTGTAATGTACCTTGGGCAATACTTATGGATCCTACTTCTGCTTGTAATTTACACTGTACTGGATGTTGGGCAGCTGATTATGGAAATAAGATGAATATGGATTTTGATACTCTAGATACAATTATTGAACAAGGTAAGGAATTAGGAACATATATGTATATTTATTCAGGTGGGGAACCTTTAGTTCGTAAAGACGATATCATCAAAATTTGTGAAAAACATGATGATTGTGCTTTCTTAGCATTTACTAATGGAACACTTATAGATGAAGAGTTTGCAAATGAAATGCTTAGGGTTAAAAACTTTGTACCTGCTATAAGTATTGAAGGTTTTGAAGAAGCTACAGACTCCAGAAGAGGAAATGGTACTTATAATGCTATAATTAATGCCATGGAAATATTAAAGAATAAAAAACTTCCATTTGGTATTTCTTGTTGTTATACAAGTCTAAATACTGAAGTAATTGGTAGTGAAGAATTTATTGATGATATGATTGATAAGGGCGC
>JAQVYQ010000045.1 GCA_028708575.1 Tissierellia bacterium | reverse complement strand
GGGTGATAATAATCCACATAGTGATGTAATTTCTATCAATAGTTTTACAATTTTATATAATCAAATTCCACTAATTAATGAGGGGAATATAGTGGGGGCTATGGCCACGTTAAAAGATATAATTAACGTAAAAGAAGAAGATAAACGAATACGTTATAAAGAATATAAAAAAGGGCTTTATGCAAAGTATCATTTCTCTGATATTCTAGGGGAAAGTAAGCCTATTAGTAAAACTAAAAAAATTGCACAAAGCTTCGCTAGAACAGACTCTACAGTATTAATAACCAGTGAAACTGGTACTGGTAAAGAATTATTTGCTCAATCAATTCATAATTATAGCTCAAGAAAAAAGGGACCTTTTGTAGCTGTAAACTGCGCTTCATTAGCAGAAAGTATTCTTGAAAGTGAATTATTTGGGTATGTAGATGGTGCGTTTACTGGGACAAGTAAGAAAGGCAAAGCTGGCTTATTTGAAATGGCTAAAGGCGGAACATTATTTCTAGATGAAATTGGTGAATTACCACTAAGACTACAGGGGGTATTATTACGTGTATTGCAAGAACGATGTGTAATGCGTTTAGGTGATGATAGAATTATACCTGTTGACGTTAGAATTATTGCTGCAACTAATAGAAATCTTGTTAATGATATGAAAGATGGGTGCTTTCGTAAAGATTTATATTTCAGACTAAATATATTACAATTAAATATTTCTCCATTACGTGAAAGAAAAAAAGATATACTCGTTCTGGCTAAAGCATTTTTACTAAAGTATGGATGTGACCCAAATTCAATACTTTCAGATCAAGATAAAAGGTTATTAATGAAATATGACTGGCCAGGCAATGTTCGTGAACTTGAAAACCTAATGGAGAGGATATCAGTAATTTGGTTGGAGAAGAGTACAACAGATGTATTAACAGAACACTTTTCTGAATTTAATAATCTGGTCAAATCAGATAAAGTTAACCTAGATTATTTAGAAGTTAAACGTATAATTGAGTTTACAAATGGTAATAAAACTAAAGCTGCAGAATTGTTAGGGGTTAATAGAAGTACCTTATGGAGATTTCTTAATAAAAAGGATAGCAATTAATTATTAATAGTGGAATAAAGTGTTGCGTGTTGCGTATTAGTGTTGCTCGCAACACTTTTTTAATTTTCTGATAATTCAGAATGACCAAAATTAAGGATTTAATAGTTGGCATTAAAATTGCTTATTAATAGTATATATGTAAATAAGTTAATGGGGGTAAGTCCATGAAAAGAATAATTAATACAGAAGATGTTATACCAATTATTTCAGGATTAGTTCAAAAAGCCTGCTATGAACTAAGTGACAATGTTTTAGATGCATATAAGGATGCGCTAAAAAAAGAAGAATCTCCTTATAGTAGAGATACATTAAAATTATTAATTGATAACGCAGAATTTGCAAAAAAAGAACAAATTGCTTGTTGCCATGACACAGGAACAACTGTAATAATGATGGAAATTGGTCAAGAGATTTCATGGAGTGGAAAACCATTGATCGATCAAATAAATGAGGGTGTTAGAATAGGATATAGGGATGGATATTTAAGAAAATCAATTGTTAAGGACCCTCTAGATCGTATCAATACTAATGATAATACCCCAGCTGTTGTACATACAGAGGTTGTAGAAGGTGATAAGGTAAAAATCACAGCTATGCCTAAGGGTGGTGGTAGTGAAAACATGGGAAGCTTCACAACAATGGTTCCAGGTGAAGGCATTGAAGGAGTTAAAAAATTTGTTTTAGATACAGTTCGTTTTGCAGGTGGTAAAACATGCCCGCCTATTATAGTAGGAGTTGGAATTGGGGGAACTATGGATTATTGTACTTATATGGCAAAGAAAGCATTATTAAGACCAATAGGTGAACATAATTCAAAACCATTATACGCTAAGTTGGAAGAAGAACTACTTGAAGAGATTAATAATTTGGGTATTGGAACATTAGGCATGGGTGGTACAGTTACTGCATTAGGAGTACATATTAATTATTTCCCTTGTCATATTACAGCATTACCTGTAGCTGTAAATCTTCAGTGCCACGCAAGTCGTCATGCTACAGCTGAAATTTAAAATGAAAGGAGGAGTATAATAATATGAAAGAGTATAGATTAAAGCTTCCATTGACTAAGGAAATAATAGATAACCTAAGAATTGGTGATGTTCTTTACTTAACGGGTAATTTATATACTGCTAGAGATGCAGCTCATAAGAGAATCGAAAATACCATAGCAGAAGGAGGAGAACTGCCAATAGATTTTAAAGGCAAGACTATATTTTATGCTGGTCCTTGTCCTACTAAGCCAGGAAGAAATATGGGTTCAATTGCTCCCACTACTAGCGCGAGAATGGATCAATACGTTGAGATGACTTTCAAGCTTGGAATGCTTTCTATGATTGGGAAAGGTGATCGAGCAAATTATGTGTCAGATTTATGTAAGAAATATGGAGGAGTATATTTATTGAGTATCGGTGGCGCCTCTGCTATGATTTCAGAACAAGTTAAAAGTTGTGAAGTAATCGCTTATGATGATTTAGGAACAGAATCTATTAAAAAGTTATTTGTAGAAGATTTAAGAGTAATAGTTGGCATCGATATAAATGGAGATGTTTTTCAAAACAGAGAAATTCTCAAATACAAAAAGAACTAAGTTTTTTAAAGAGGGGGGAGCAATTTGAATAATAAAACTGAAGTCAATCTCAAATATGGTACACAATACCATAAGATTACTGTACCTACTAAGAATATTATGAATATATTAGTGCCAGAGGATTTACCGACTGTAAATGATCAATTAGAAGAAGTTCGAAATTCTTTAAGAAGTCCCATTAGTTCAGAACCATTAAGGGTTATGGCTAAGGGTAAAGAAAACGTTATCATACTATGTAGTGATATTACTCGTCCTTCTCCTAGTTATTTATTAGTTCCGCCTATTTTAGATGAGTTAAATGCTGCGGGTATTACAGATGATAAGATAACAGTTATTTTTGGATTAGGATATCATAGGCCTCATACTGAAGAAGAAAAGAAGAAACTCGTGGGAATAGAGGTATATAACCGAGTAAAATGCATTGATCATGACAGAAATAACTGTGTTCATATAGGAGATACAAAAATAGGAACACCAATATGGGTTTTTGAACCTATAACTAAGTCTGATTTTATTATTGCTACTGGAAATTTAGAGTTCCATTATAAAGCAGGTTATAGTGGTGGAAACAAGGCCTTGATGCCTGGAGTATGTAGCAAGGATACCATTCAAGCAAACCATGTTATGATGATTCAACCTGGAACTATGCCAGGAAAGCTAGATGGTAACCCTATGAGAGAAGATATTGAAGAAGCAGGTAAAATGGCTGGGGTCAAATTCATTGTCAATGCAGTGCTAAATTCAAAAAAAGAGATAGTAAAGTGCGTGTCCGGTCATCCTATAAGAGCTCATCGTGAAGGCTGTAAATATATAGATATGATGTATAAGCGTCCTATCTCTGAAATGGCAGATATTGTGATTTGCTGTCCAGGAGGGCATCCTAAGGATATAAATTTGTATCAAGCTCAAAAGGGATTCGAAAATGCCAGTTATGCCGTTAAAGACGGAGGTATTATAATTCTATATGCAAAATGTGGCGAATTATTAGGTGAGCCTAACTTTGAAGATTGGATGATGAGAGCCAAGTCACCTGATGACCCTATAAAATGGGTACAGGAAGGATTTATATTAGGAGCACATAAGGCTGTTGTATACTGTATGGTTTTACAAAAGAAAAAAGCATATTTAATATCTGATTTACCTGATGATCTAGCTAAAAAATGCTTCTTTAATCCTGAGAAGTCAGTTGAGGAAGCATTAGAAAAAGCATTAATAGAGATGGGTCAAGATGCCAAAGTGCTTATTATGCCTTCGGCTAATTCTACATTGCCATATGTTGAATAATAGGAGGTATAAATATGCATGTTCTTGAAAAGATTTTAGCTCGAGCATCGGGAAAAGATAAAGTAACTACAGGTGAGATTGTGAATGCAAAGGTTGACTTTGCAGAAGTAAATGATTTATATTTACAAACAATTTACTCTTTCTATGAAATGGGAGGTAATAAGGTATGGGATAAGGATAAATTATGTTTTGTTTTTGATCACTATGCCCCAACACCTACTATAAAAGCTGCTCAGAGCCATAAAGAAATGAGAAAATTTGTTGAAGAGCAAGGTTTAACACATCATTTTGACATTAATGCAGGAGTTTGTCACCAAGTTATGCCCGAATCTGGTGTAGTTTGGCCTGGAATGATTTTAGTTGCAACAGACTCACATACCACAACCCATGGAGCCTTTGGTGCTTTTGGAACAGGTGTAGGAGCTACAGATATGGCAACAATAATGATTTCTGGACAACTTTGGTTTAGAGTACCAGAGGTAATTAATATTGAGATAAATGGTAACACTCAGCCTGGCGTTATGGCCAAGGATGTTATACTACATGTTTTGGGGACATTGGGATCTGATGTTGCTGTTTATAAAGCGATTGAATTCACAGGAACATATATAGATGACTTAGGTGTTGCTGAAAGAATGGTTATATGTAATATGGCAGTTGAGATGGGTGCTAAAACTTCTTATATGAAGCCAAATCAGAAAGTTTTAGACTATGTTCATAATAGATCTAATAAAGAATTTAATTTATTGGAAACTGACCCTGATTTTGAGTTTGCTAAAACTTATAGTTTTGAAATAAGCAATTTATGTCCACAAGTTGCAATGCCTCATAATGTTGACAATGTTATCTCCATAGTAGATGTACCAAAGGTGAAGGTGGATCAAGCTTTTATTGGAACATGTACTGGTGGTCGAATAGAGGATATAGAAGAAGCAACTAAAATCCTTAAGGGCAAGAAGATTAATCCAACAACTCGTTTGATAATTATTCCAGCTTCTAATGAAGTGTTCTTAGAAGCAATGAAACTTGGGTATGTTAAGGAACTTGTTAAAGCTGGGGCTACTTTTTCTACTCCAGGTTGTGGCCCTTGCTTAGGTGCTCATGAAGGAGTACTTGCTCCAGGAGAGGTTTGTGTAACAGCATCTAATCGTAATTTTCCGGGTCGAATGGGTAGCACGGAAGCATCCCTCTACTTAGCATCTCCGGCAACTGTGGCTGCATCTGCTCTTACAGGAGAATTGGTTGATCCAAGACTTTTGTTAAAGGAGGACTATGCTTATGAAACTAGTAACGGGTAAGGCTTATGTATATGGAAATAATATCGATACGGACCAGATATATCCAGGTCGTTATTTAGATTTAGTAGATCCTATGGAAATTGGTAAGCATTGCATGGAAGGTGCAGATGCATCATTGGTTAAGAAATTAAGTCCAGGTGATATTATTGTTGCAGGTAGAAATTTTGGATGTGGTTCTAGCCGAGAACATGCTGCTATTTCATTAATTAATGCAAAAGTTAGTGCTGTAGTTGCTGAATCCTTTGGAAGGATTTTTTATCGAAATGCAATTAACCTAGGCTTATCTGTATTGGTATGTTCTGATATAACAAAAAAGATAAATAATGGTGATATATTAGAAGTAAATTTTCTTGAAGGTTATGTTAAAAACAAGAACAGTGGTGAAGTAATTCAGGGGGAAAAAATATCTGATTATATCAGAGATATAATTGATAGTGGAGGTATTAAGCCACTATTTAAAAAGATAACATCGAATCAGGGTTGAAATAAATAATAAATACTTGTTATTCATAAGGAGGAGGGATTGAAAATATAATACTAGTAATGGTTGTCTAACTAATAATAAAGGGAGGTTTTAAGCATGAAAATGAAAAAAATGAGTTCATTATTAAGTTTCTTGTTGATTTTAGTTTTAGTATTTAGCTTAGCAGGATGTAAAACACAACCAGTGGAGGCGCCACAAGAAACACCAAAGGAAGCACCTAAAGAGGCTGAAGCTCCAAAAGAAGCAGAAACTGTAGAATTCCCTGTAAGACCAATAAACTATATACTTCCATTTGATGCAGGTGGAGAATCGGACATCACTGCAAGAATGCAACAACAACCTCTAGAAGGTATCTTAGATACTAGTATTGTTGTTCAATACAAACCTGGTGGAGGAGGAGCCCTTGGATGGCAAGAGTTAGTAACTGGTATTGAACCTGATGGTTATAACATAATGGGATCAAATTTACCTCATATTATACTTCAGCCTTTAGTTAGAGAGGATGCAGGATATGAAACTGATGAATTAGTTCCAATTTATTACTTCCAAGCTACATCGAATGTACTTGCTGTTAGTAAGGATAGTCAATTCAATACAGTTGACGAATTTGTTGAGTATGCAAAGGCTAATCCTGGAGCAGTAACACTTGGGGGAAGTGGTAGCTATAGTGCTAACCATCTTGGAGTATTGGTATTTAATAAAGTTGCAGGGATAGAGACTACTTATATACCAGAAACAGGATCTGGAGGTGCAGTTCCACAATTATTAGGTGGGCATGTACAGGGATTAATGACATATACGACTATGGGAATTAATCATAAGGATGATATAAAAATTCTAGCTGTTGCAGCAGAAGAAAGAGTTCCTTCACTTCCGGATGTTCCTACATTTAAAGAGTTAGGATATGATTATGTTGAAGGTGCATATCGTGGAATTTCTGGTCCTCCAGGATTACCTGATGAAATAATAAATATATTAGCAGATGCATTTGCAGAAGTAAATAAACAACCTGAATACAAAAAGCAGATGGAAGAAATGGGATTTGAAGTACTTGACTTTGATCCTGAAGAATCTAAAGAGTTAATCACTGATAGAAAAGCATATTATGAAGTAATATTGAGAGACTTAGAATTAATTGATTAATTAAATATGCACCCACTCGAAAGAGTGGGTGCATAAATCCACAAGGGGTGAAAAAGATGTTAGAAGCGATTATTGCAATTCTAGATATTAAAATTTTTGTATTTATGATACTAGGAACAATGGGTGGAATTATTGCTGGAGCATTACCAGGCTTTTCAGCAACAATGGCTGTTGCTTTGATTGTACCCTTTACTTTTACCATGGACCCTGTTATAGGGCTGGCTACACTAGGAGCTATATATACTGGAGCAATTTATGGTGGATGTTATTCAGCCATTTTAGTTAATACTCCAGGAACACCTTCCTCCATTGGAACTACATTTGATGGTTATCCAATGACAAAAAATGGACGAGGGGAAGAGGCTCTCCACACTGCAACCTTCGCTTCAGCAGGTGGAGGTATTGTAGGTGTTTTAGTATTAATATTTTTATCAATACCCTTAGCTAAAATAGCATTGAAATTTGGACCTCCTGAATATTTTTGGATGGGTATTTTTGGGTTGACTATCATAGCCACTTTATCTTCAAAATCTATACTTAAAGGTGTGGCTGGAGGCGTATTTGGACTATTGGTAAGTATGGTAGGGGTAGCACCTATTGGAGGCGATGTTAGATTTACCATGGGTATAACTCAATTTCAAGGTGGTGTAGAGATTTTATCAGTTTTAATTGGTTTCTTCTGTATACCTGAAATGCTGAGAATAGCAGGAGACCTTGATCAGAATAAACTTGAAGATGTGAAAGTTGAAAAACAAACAGGGGTAATAAAAAAAGCATTGCTAAATACTTTCCAAAAGCCAATGAATTTTATTAAATCTTCAATTATTGGTGCTTTTGTTGGAGTTTTGCCAGGGGCTGGAGGTAATATAGCAAACTTAGTCGCTTATAATGAAGCGCAGAGATCATCTGATGATCCAGATAGTTTTGGTACTGGAAATCCTGCTGGTGTTGTTGCAACTGAATCCTCAAATAATGCAACCGTTGGCGCTTCAATGGTTCCACTTCTAACATTAGGCATACCAGGTTCCCCAACCGCTGCGATTTTATATGGGGCTTTAATGATACAAGGACTAAGGCCAGGGCCTGAACTTTTTACAACTAATTCCCATATAACTTATGGATTTATGTTTGCCTTACTTATTGCACAGTTTTTGATTCTTATAATTGGTTTAGGAGTTGGAAAATCATTGTATACAGCTGTGACTTTAATTCCAGAAAGAGTACTTGTTCCTTCTGTATTATTACTAACTATTTTGGGTTCCTATGCAATTAGAAACAATGTAATGGATGTAATTGTAATGTTTGTCAGTGGTCTTATTGCATATACTTTAAAGGAATTTGGGTTCCAAGCAGGACCTATTGTATTGGGCTTAATTTTAGGACCAATAGCAGAAAAGGGATTTGTACAAGGATATCTAATGGGTAAAGCATCTGGAGAATCTTTAATGATATTCTTTACTAGACCAATATCCATAGTTTTAATACTTATAACAATTATTTCTGCTTCATGGCCTCTTATAAGAATAATTAAAGAGAAGAAAAGGAAAGGAGCTGAGATAAGTTAATGAAAAGAAATACAGATTTATACGGTGGAATATTTATGATTCTTGTTTCATTGTTGTTTTTTACAAAGTTGAAAAATTTGACCATTTATTCCAAAATTTTTCCTATAGCTATAATAGCAATACTAACTATATTAGGGATAGCCTTAATATTGAAATCAGTGATGAAGCCTTCACTTTCTGAAATATTTGTACTTGGTAATAAGAAAAATGTTATTTTAGTTGTATTAGTAACATTAGCATGGGTACTTTTATTTAAAAAAATAGGTTTTGTTGTTACCAGCTTTTTATCCTTATCAATACTCTTGTGTGTATTAAATAATAATAGAGACATTAAAGCATATATGAAAACTTTTATTATTGCTGGGTGTCAAATAGGAATTTTATACTTAATCTTCTCTAAAATATTATATGTTCCATTTCCAAGAGGAATATTCTTCTAGTATATACATGACATTGACATAAAAACACCCCAAAAGTTAGAATCTTGGTCTAACTTTTGGGGTGCACATCACTCTAATCATCAATGGTAGCCTTTATATTAATTTACAAGCCTAATATTTACTATTTTAAATTTAATATTATCCTTAATATTTGCAGCTTCTTCAAATACTTCTATAATTGAATTTCCGTATTCACCAAGATTCTCATCTAAAAAACTCTTGTTGAATAAGACAATATTCATTGGCTCATTTATACTACTCAATACATCCCAAAGGGCGTCTAAATTATTTCCATAAAAAGATGCTTGATCTAATTTATTTTTAAGATGTAAAAAAGCATTCTTTTTTGAAGTCATTTTTTCTCCATTAATTAGTATAGTTTTCATCATATTCTCCTAATATAATTGTTCAAAGGAATCATAATGGTCACCAGTATAAAATATAAGCCCATCATTGGAAAATACTATTCTCTCTGATCCTCTGTATCCACCTTCGTAGTTTACATCAGCTTCATAGTATTGTCTCTTATCAGCCTTTGGGAGAAGTCCTTCCCTGTTACCAAATCTGTCTCCACCGATACTCATTTTATCTGTAACATCCCATAAATTACCTTTTTTGCTTTCCCAACCAAGGTCTTCAGCTTCTTTCTTAGTTATGAAGTTTGAAGGCAGATTTCCAAAAACATTAATATATTGACTTACATCCTCAGGGGATGTATAGTATCCATTTTCTTTAATTGAGTTTTCTAGCTCTATGTCTTCTTGGTTTTCAGATGTGTCATACTCACTTGTGTCAGTGTTTTCCAAGGGGGTTTCAATAGGAGCAGTTTCAAGACTACATCCTATAAGGCTAGACAAAATAACAAGTATTAATAATAACGATAGTATTTTTTTATTCATTTGTTTGCTCCTTTATATATGTCAATTATATAATAAAAAGGAAGATTGTAAATACAACTATCCTCCTTTTGTTCATAATTTAATATAATTGATTAGTGTTTTTCTACGAATTCAGAATAGATTGCCTTTATAGCAGCAGCATAATTATTTTCTGACACTCCTATAATAAAATTTAAATCACTTGAACCTTGATCAATCATTTTAATATCTATATCTGCTTTACATAATGCTGTAAAAAGCCTTGCTGCAGCACCTTTTGATTCTACTAAATTTCGTCCTACAATTGCAATCATAGCAAGCCCGTGGTCAAATTTTATATTATCTGCTTTTACATCTCTATAAATTTCTACACTAATATCATCTACAATGTCAATAATAGAAGAAGTATTAACTATAACAGACATTGTATCAATTCCAGTAGGTAAATGTTCAAAAGGGATTTTATGCTTTTCAAATACTTCTAAGACTTTCCTTGCAAATCCAAGCTCTGGGTTCATCATGCCTTTCTCAACAGTAATACTTGAGAAACCTATTTTTCCAGCTACTCCTGTAATCATTTTATCGTCTTCTTGTCTTAGCGCAGATGGAACAATCTTGGTTCCATTGTCAGAAGGCTGGTTAGTATTTCTAATATTGATAGGGATAGCAGATTTCCTAACTGGAAAAATTGCATCTTCATGGATTACAGTAGCACCCATGTATGATAATTCTCTTAACTCACTGTAAGAAATAATATCTATAACTTTAGGATTATCAACAATTCTAGGATCAGCCATAAGCATTCCAGATACATCTGTCCAGTTTTCATAAATGTTTGCTTTTATAGCACTTGCAACTATGGACCCAGTAATATCCGAACCACCTCTTGAGAATGTCTTGATTTTTCCATTGGGCATGGAACCATAAAATCCAGGGATAACAGCATATTCATGGCTTCTAAGGATACTTGCTAATACTTTATAAGTAGTGTGTTCATCAAAAGATTCGTCTTCATTAAAATATATTAGCTTTTGAGCGTCAATAAAGTCAAATCCTAAGTACTCTGCTAATATCATTGCATTTAAGAATTCTCCACGACTTAATAAATAATCGCTACTTCCATGATGTAAAATAGCAGCTTTTATATTTTTAAACTCATTATCTAAAGAGAAGTCTAAATTCAATTCATTGATTATTTCATTGAATCTATCTTCAATTTTTTGGAAGGCTTCATCTATATTTTCATTATTTTTAGCCATAGTAAAACACTTATGAAGCATATCTGTAACCTTAACATCATCAGCAAATCTCTTTCCAGGAGCTGATACCACAATATATTTTCTTTCAGGATCACTCTTAATAATTTTCGAAACCTTCTTAAACTGATTTCCATTAGCAAGGGAGGTTCCACCAAATTTCAATACCTTGATTTTCATTTCAAAACCCCTTTACACATTTAGATCTACAGCATCTTTGCTAGAAGTTCTTCTGGTGACATAGGTGAAAGGTCGCCAACTGGCACATCTAAAATAGTTTTACATCCAGTAATTCCTCGCATTCTCATCCTATATGCAGCTCTTGCGTATGCTACTAAAACACTTGAAGTGAATTCTGGATTTGAATCTAGTTTTAAGCTGTATTCAACAATAGAGCTGTTCTCTTCTTGCCAACCTGTTTTCCCAGTTCTTATAACATTTCCACCGTGAGAAATACCACTGTGTTCCATATCTAGATCCTCTTGTGAAATGAAATGTACACTTGTATCATAGTCAGAAAAATATGCAGGCATATTTACAATTTCACTTTCAATTCTATTAAGATCTACTCCCTCTTCAACTACTACATAACATTCTCTCTTATGTTTCTCACCAGCTGTAAGGACTGGGTTCTCACAATTTCTTACTTTTTCTAGTGCTTTTTCTATTGGGATGGTGTACTGCCTTGCATCTACAACCCCTTCTATTCTTCTAATAGCGTTTGAATGACCCTGGCTTACTCCTCTACCCCAAAATGTATAATCATTACCATTTGGAAGAACAGCATTACCTAGAACTCTATTTAAAGAAAATAAGCCTGGGTCCCAACCAACTGATATTATGGCAATATGGTCATTTTCAACAGCAGCCTGATTTACCTTATCAAAATGTTGTGGTATATTTGTATGATTATCAAAGCTATCAATAACACTAAAATTCTTTGCTAATTCAGGAGTCATTGTAGGTAAGTCAGTAGCGCTACCGGCACATATTATCATTACATCAATTTTATCTTTCATATTAATAGCATCAGAAAGATTATATACACTTATTCCTTCACTTAATATTTTAACATCCTCAGGATTTCTTCTTGTAAAGACACCTACAAGTTCCATATCAGCGTTTTGCTTTATAGCACATTCCACGCCACGTCCTAAGTTGCCATACCCAACTATTCCTATTTTCATATATAAATTCAACTTCCTTTCTATTTTATCCAATCATATCATGCATGGAATATAATCCGGCATCTTGGCTTATTAAGAATTCTGCTGCAACAAGAGCCCCCTCTGCAAATAGGGACCTGCTATGTGCTTGGTGTTTTAAGGTAATAGTTTGTGTATCTGTTCCAATTATTACTTCATGTTCACCTACAATATTTCCTAGGCGAATTGCATGTATACCAATCTCGTTTCTATCTCTTTTTTCATAACCACTACGACCTAAATTAAACTCTAGCTCAGGTTTTACTTTCTTTATTTCATTAGCAAGCATAAGTGCTGTGCCACTTGGAGCATCTAATTTTCTATTATGATGTTTTTCGATTATTTCAATATCTGCATCTGGCATTGTAAGAACAGCTTTTTTTGCAAGTTCAACCAATAAGGCTATGCCTAGAGACATATTAGCAGACATAAAAATTGGAATTATCTTTGATGCATCATTTATTGTATTAAATTCATCTTCATTATGGCCTGTAGTAGCAATTACAAGAGGCAGTTTTTTCTTAACTGCATAGGAAACAAGATTTTCTGTTGCCATATGATTAGAAAAATCTATAATACAATCAGCCTGACCTTGGAAATTATCAATATCTCTTGTAATAGCACCACTTAAAGAAAAACTTTTATATCCATCTTCTATAATTTTAATAAGCTCCTTACCCATTCTTCCACTAGCACCATGGACCAATATTTTCATAAATACACCCCTATACAAGTTCAATTTCAAGTTCAGTCATTAAAGCTAACATTTGCTCTTTGTTTTGGCTTTCCATATTAGTAAGTGGAAGTCGTATATAATCACCACAATAACCCATTGCAGATACTGCAGCCTTGACAGGAATTGGATTCACTTCGCAGAACAAAGATTTTATAAATGGTATATACTTCAATTGGAGTTGGCAGCTTCCCTTAATATCTCCCTCAAAGTATTTATCACATATTTCAACGGTTTCTTTAGGTAAAACATTAGATAATACAGAAATAATTCCTTTTCCACCTAGGGACATTATTGGCACTATTTCATCATCATTACCAGAATAAATATCTAATTTATCTCCACAAAGTTGGGCTATTTCTGCTATTTGTGATATGTTTCCACTAGCTTCTTTAATGCCTACGATATTTGGATGTTCAGCCAGGATTTGGCAAGTTTTTGGTTCAATATTTACACCAGTTCTTGATGGAACATTATATAAAATAACAGGCTTTATACTTGTATCTGCAATCTTTGTGAAGACTTCAATAAGCCCATTTTGCGTTGCTTTATTGTAATAAGGTGTTACTACAAGAACTGCATCTACACCAGATTCACAGGCATCTTTAGTTAACTGTATTGAATAGGATGTATCATTACTTCCTGTACCAGCTATTACAGGCACTCTTCCATTTACTTGCTTAACTACAAATCTTATTGCAGCCTTATGTTCGTCATCTGTCAATGTAGAACCTTCACCTGTAGTTCCACATGCAACTATAGCGTTAATTCCTTCTTCAATTTGCCATTCGATTAGTCTTGCAAAGCTTTCATAGTCAATACCATTTCCATTTAAAGGTGTAATGATAGCAGTTGCAACTCCAGTGAATACTCTTGTTTTCATGATTTACCACTCCTTTATTCTTTTACTAAGGTTGGTCGAGGTATAATAAAAAAAGATAGGCAAAGCCTATCTTTAATGAGAGTAAATAAAAATCAATCTAAATTTATACTCTAAATTAGGATAGCTCTCTGCAGTTTATGCAGCAACAAAATAAATATTATTTCATTTTGTCAGATCAGTTTTTCGCCTCAACTGTCTTCGGCACTTATACCTTTCCAATCCTACAAGCCTTGCGAAGGCTTTAAATAGGATAGTACTCTTTATAAAATGCACCTCTACCATATAGTATTTAATTATCCAACATCATATTATAGATATAAAAAATTGTCAACTAATAATTAGAAACTTCTTAAAAAGGTTTTTCTTAAGTTATTTATATAGGCTTAGGTAATAGTCATAAAGACTATAGGGTAGAAATTGTTGAGAGCTATTTATGCGGAGATGGTTTGCTTCTTGATGCATGTATTGAGAAAGAAGTAGATGGAATCGTATTGCAATCCCTTGGAGCAGGACATGTCCCATGAAAAAGATACTGCCTATATTAGAGACCAGTTCGAAAAAGATTATTATAAATAATTTAATAATATATAGAAAAAAGACAACTGAATAAGAATTCTTAAGGGACCTTCAAATAGCTTAATAAGCTCATTGTAAGGTCCCTTCATGTTCAAATAATAGGTCAAAACCACAACCTATATTCTAGAATCTAATAAGAAAAACACAACTAAAAGTATAATAATAGTTTCAAAAGTGTCATTATCATATCTTTGATTATTATTTTGAAATGATTCAGGAATTGAATCTTCATCTGGTACATTAAACAACAATTTTAGATTTAACATTCCATATCCTTGACTATCTATTGAATCATCTAAAGGTACACATGAATTTGAAAGCATTTCTTTATATTCAACTGGTGATAAATCACCATATTTGTTCATCAATAAAGCTAAGCTACCACTTACTAAAGGAGTAGCCATTGAAGTTCCACTTAAGGAAGTATAACTATCCATTTTTGAGTTGGATATAGAATTTATATTTACACCAGGAGCAACTAAATCAGGCTTTTGGTATCCCTCTGGTGTAGGACCACGACTTGAGAATGGTGCAATTGTGTCATCATCAGGATTTGGGGTTCTCTTATCATCAGCCGCACCAACTGTAATAGCATCTCTACTTATACCAGGAGATAAAATGGTCTTAGCATTAGGTCCACTGTTTCCAGCAGCTGTTACTACGATTAATCCTGCTTTTACACATTTTTCTACAGCTTTGACTAGCGGGTCTTTTGCCGGATTATTATTTGCAGGAGTGCCTAAAGAAAGATTTATGATTTTAATATTATATTTGTTCTTCATTTCCATACAATATGACAAAGCAGCAATAATATCGGATGTTGACCCTCCTCCATTTTCATCTAATGCTTTTAAAGAAAGAATATTGACTTTTGGAGCAACACCTACATATTTTCCTCTTGAAGAGTATCCATTGCCTGCAATAATACCAGCTACATGTGTGCCGTGGCCATTATCGTCATAAGTTTCTTCCTTGTTTTTCACATAATCCATAAAGCCGACTATCCTATTTGTAGGCTTCACTAAATCATTGTGGGGTGCTACACCTGTATCTATTACGGCAACGGTAATGCCATTGCCTTCAAAACCTCTTTTATGAGGGAAATCAGCTTCCATAGTAGCAGTTGCTACATCTAGTAAAGCATATACATCTGAATCGAAACTAATATAATCCACTTCAGGGGCGGCGGTAAGTCTGTAAATAATATCCGTGGACATATTTCCAGCAAAACCACCTATTAGAGGTAAATCTGCTTTAAGCTTCGATGACAAACTAGATACTTCATTAATTAATTCACTATTATTTCCATTAAATTGGACAATAACAGGAACTTCTTCTGTTGTTTGAGCCATAACTTTAGCATTTAAAATAGGACAAAGTTTATCATTTCTCATTCTTCTCAATTTTACCACCTTCCTCGTTCTATTCTATGCTGATGAAAATTAAAATGTGTCTATATTTAGAATTGAATATTTAATTGTAATTAGATTTAGATGTAAAATATCGGAATTATCTTACAATTATGATA
>JAQVYQ010000044.1 GCA_028708575.1 Tissierellia bacterium | reverse complement strand
AATAAATGCGAAGATATTGTTATATCAAATGAAATAGTAGAAAAAGTTGAGGAAAAAATAGGTGATTTACTCTAAAATCATAGAAAGTAAAATTTTATAATTTAATAATAATAATAATAACAAGGGTGAGAAAGATCTCACTCTTGTTGCATTTTAACATATTATCTTAAAAGTATCAGAAATCTTTTATTAGCTTTTCTTAGCATTCAGAAATTCTCTTGGTATAATCAATTCATTAATATATAATGAATAATATGAAGATTTTACATTATTATAAATAATATATCAGAAAGGACAGAATATGTGTACTATATTTGGCAAATGTATAAATGAAAGATTAATCATAGGTAGAAATTTTGATTGGGTACAATTTGGTGGGAAAATTTATTTTTCTCATTCATATAGAAGCTATGGGATGAATACTATAGGTTGTTGCTATATAGAACAGATGGGAAAGGATACAGCTTATGAAGGGTTCAACCAAAATGGATTATTTGCTGGTGTTATAGCTCTCCCAACAATAAAGGAAGAAGATAGAAAATTGAATCCAATGACAATACATAGTCTTGGAATGGTAAAATACATATTGGAGAGAGCCTCTGATGTTCAAGAATCCATGTCTATAGTGAAAAATTTTGCTATAGATTATAGGATTAAGTATGGATTACCAAAGGTGCAATATTTTTTTGCAGATAATAAAGCTAATGTAGGTATTTATGAAGAAGGGGTATACGAAGAAATCGTTAAACTAAATAATGGAGAGTATAGACTTCTTACAAATCAGTCTGTCATAAGTAAACTGGGTTGTAGTAGATACGAAAAAATAAATGGAATCCTTAATAGAGATGAAAAGATTGATGAGAATCTTTGCTTTGATATACTTGATAAGGCTAAACAGGAGAAATTAACAGCATGGACCAGTGTTTATAATTTATATGATTTAGAGTTTACTTTGTGTCTTGAACAAAATTTCAGTACAAAGTATAGAATAAACTTAAATAACAATTTAAAGAAGGGCGCTCATTCTATCGATTTTGCAGAACTTAAGCTAAACACAAGAGTAATAAATAGAAAAAGAAATGAACTATATAGAAAACTTGATATTTAAAGTTGTAAAACAAAAGGGCACAAAAAGAGTATATATATATTTATAATTATCTTGAATTATAAGAAACAAATAAGTAATAGTTCAATAATAGATGTTTGCTATGAATTTGATTACTATGTATAATGTTTGGGTACTAATATTGTGTGTAAATCATAATTTAAGCTTTTGTATATGAAACGAAAATTGAAATATATTTTCGTTTTTTTATTAAGGAGGAAATATGTTTAAAAAATTTTGGTGGTTTATATCGTACTATAAAAAAGAATATATATTAGCAATATTATTTTTGCTATTGAGTGATATAGTGGGATTGATACCACCGTATATAACTGGTAGATTAACCGATATGATTTTTGAAGGCACAATTGATTTAAAGCCATTTTTTCTTATTTTAGCTATAGATTTGCTTATTATAGGAATTAAATATTTATTTGCCATGGCTTGGAGCTACTTTATCTTTAGAGCAGCAGATGAAATTGATTATAAATCAAGGGATAATCTAATGACTAAATTTCTAGGACAGTCTTTGAAATTTTATGAAGAGCATTCTACTGGCTCTCTTATGGGAAAGGCGACAAATGATGTTTCTAGTATTAGTGAATTAGCTGGTCGTGGTACCCTTAGTCTATTTGATTCAACTGTTTTCCCACTATTAATAATCATAATGATGATGGTTGTAGTTGATGTTAAACTGACTTTGGCTTCTATAATACCTCTTCCTATTCTTGCATATTTAGTGATACTAATTGGAGATAAAATTTATGTTCGTTGGGATAAAGTACAAAGAGCATTTGATAAGATTAATACAAATGTATTAGAAGATGTTGAAGGAATAAGAATTATTCGAGTTTTTAATCTTCAAAAACCTAGATACAAAATATTCGAGCAGAGAGGTCAAAATTTATGTGATAGGAATTTGGACGTAGTAAAGTACCAGGCTCTTATGGCTCCTGTACTTAGAATTATACCTGCACTTACATTTGTGATTGCTATAGCTTATGGTTCTTTTTTAATTTCCCATGGAGAGATTTCCATAGGGCAGTTAGTCTCCTTCACTTACTATTTAAACATGCTTGTTTGGCCAATGTATGCCTTTGGACAATATATTAATATAAAGCAACAGGCTAATGCTTCAATGGATAGAATTCAAGAAATATTAGACTATGAGGAAGAAATAATCGAGAATGATGGGGCAGTAAATATTGAAAAAAATCCAAATATAAAATTAGAAAAACATAGTTTTAAATATCCAACATCTAAAGATAGTATTTTAAGAGATATAGATATAGAAATTGGAAGTGGTAAATCGTTAGGTGTATTAGGTAAAACAGGATCAGGAAAATCCACATTATTAAAGCAGCTACTAAGGCTTTATTCTATGAATACAAAAACTATATATTTAGATAACCAAAAGATAGAGAAATATACAGCTTCAAGTGTTAGAGAACTTATTGGTTATATTCCACAAAAGCACATGATATTTTCTAAAAGTATAAGGGACAACATTAGGTTTTCCAAACCTGATGCTACGGATGAAGAAGTTATGGATGCCATAAAATTTGCTGACTTTGAAAAGGACCTTACTGTATTTCCAAAAGGCTTGGATACTCTTTGCGGTGAAAAGGGAGTGTCTCTATCTGGTGGACAAAAGCAAAGAATAGCAATTGCTAGAGCGTTTTTAAAAGAACCTGATATTTTGATATTAGATGACTGTATGAGTGCAGTAGATGGAAAAACGGAAAAGAATATAATCCATAATATTAATGAACATAGACATGGAAAGACTACGATTATTGCAAGCCATAGAATAAGTCAAGTTAAAGATCTTGATGAAATCATTGTACTAAATAATGGTGAAATAGTTGAAAGAGGAACCCATGATTCGCTTATAAAAGAAGGAAAATGGTATTCTGAACAATATAAGAACCAAATAGCAAGGAGTTATTTTGATGAGGAATAAAATACGAAATGAATTTGTGACAGAAAAACTTAAACAGTATGCAAAAGGAGAATCGAAGACTTTATCAATTGGTTTACTATTTTCTATTGTTCGTACAGCTCTTGAGATAATTGGTCCTTTGATAATAGGTTATATCCTTGATAATCATGTAAGTTTGAATATGACAAGGGTAGATTTCATTTCAATAGGGAAGTTTTTAGCTGTCTATTTGATTATATATATACTTTCTGGCTTGTTTAGTAATGTAGCACTTGTTTCTTTTGAATTAGCCGCAAATAAGATTTCATTTAATGTACAAAAAGATGTTTATAAACATGTAATGATGTTCCCAATATCTTATTTTGATAATTTACCAGCTGGAAATATTGTATCTCGGATTACGAATGATACAAACAAACTAAAGTTGATGTTCCAACTGGTTTTATCTGATATGACAACTTCAACAATCATGATTGTTAGTATATATGCAATGATATTAATAACAAATTTTCCTGTTGCTATTTTGTTTTTAGCATTGACACCAATTATATATATTATTTTTAAAGACTTAAGATATAAGACATCTAAATATACAACTCTTAATCGTGAATATGTTGGAGATATAAATTCAATTATTAATGAAAACATACAAAATATAGAGATTATCCAAGCTTTTAATAAAGAAGATTACATTAAAAGAGAATTTGATGACATTAATAATAATATATTTAAGACTAATATGGAGATGACTAAGGTCAGAAGTTATGGTGGATATAGAGCTATTGATGCATTAAGTTATGTAGGAACAATACTTGTTCTTTTATACTTCGGTATTGGTAAAATAACAGGTGTTTATGAAGTTACTATTGGAAGTATGTATATTGTTATTGACTATGTATCATCAATCTTTAACAATATTAGCACAGTAGTTACAAGATTTGGAGAATTAGAGCAATCTTATGCCTCAGCTACACATATCTTTGATTTGCTAAGACTAAATACTATGGATGAATTGCCTGAGAAGCTGGATGATGTAAAAGGATATGTAAAGTTTGAAAATGTATATTTCGCATATGACCAAGTAGATGTATTAAAAAATATTAATTTTGAAGTCAGTACTGGACAAAGCATTGCTTTTGTTGGATCTACTGGAAGCGGTAAAAGCACAATAATAAACTTGATTTTGAAATTCTATGAACCTAGATTAGGAAATATATATATAGATGGAGAAAGCATTAATAATATAGACAGAAATTCTCTTAGAGAAAAAATGGCAGTTGTTCTTCAAGATGCATTCATTTTTGAAACAGATATAAAGCATAATGTAAGCCTTGATGATGAAACATTTAATGATGAAGATATAGAGAGAGCACTTATTAGTGTTGGTGGAGAATCAATTGTTAAAAGAGGAATTGATCAAAAAATATTAGAAAAAGGTAACAATTTAAGCCAAGGAGAAAAGCAGCTAATTTCATTTGCTAGGGCCTATATTAGAAATCCAAAGATTTTAATACTTGATGAGGCAACATCAAATATAGATACTGAAACTGAAAAAGTAATTCAAAAAGGTATTGAGAAGTTAAAAAAGGATCGTACTACATTTATAGTTGCCCATAGACTTTCCACGATTAGAGATGTTGATAAAATTATAGTTCTAAATAAGGGGAGAATTATTGAAACTGGTAATCATGAGTCCTTAATGCAACAGAACGGCTTTTACAAAAACATGTATGATGAACAAATAATAAATAAATAAATAAAATTATTTGTATAATTTATATTTAGCACTACATTAATGCTGATGATTTAAACTAAATATATTATATTTTAAAATAACTAATTTAGAATAGATAAAGTAAGGTATAATACTAATAAATATAATTATAAGGATGGTGGAAATGGAAAAGCGTTTATATCGTTCACAAAAGGATAAAGTTCTGGCAGGCGTATGCGGTGGAATAGGAGAGTATTTTAATATTGATTCAACTATTATAAGGTTACTTTGGTTAGTTAGTATATTTGTCTTTGAAATAGGTGTATTACTATATATTATTGCAGCTGTTGTTATGCCTAAAGACGAAACAGAAAATTATTTCCAAGTAGAAGAAGATTCTTCTAGAAATGTTAGCAAAGTTAAATCTGAGAAGTTATTTGGTTATGGACTTATTATTATAGGCATATTGCTAATGCTTGACAGACTTAAAGTATTAAGATGGTTTGATTTAAAAACAGTATTTCCAGTGCTTTTAATTATAGGTGGGATAATGATATTAAGAAAATCTTTTAATTGACAGTATTCTAAATGCTTCATTATATAATTTTGGAGGTGAAGTGATGAATCAAAAAAGGGTTGTTTCTGGTCTCCTTGTTATAACTATAGGTATATTTCTTTTATTAAACAATCTGGGATTAGTTGATTTTAGTGTGTTGTGGGAACTCTTGGAATTATGGCCTTTATTATTGATTGCTATCGGATTTAGTATTATATTTAAGGAAAAGCCAAAAGCACTGTATGCTACTTGGATTATATTCATTATTATAGTAATTTTATGTGGTATGTATACACAAAAAAATCATACTCCTTTAAATAAAACTATAGAGGATTCAATTATAATAGATAAACTTCAAGAAACTAAATATGGAAATTTATACTTAAATCTGGGGGCAGCTAAACTAACTATTGCTAAGGAAAGTAATAATCTTTTAGTTGCAAATTTAGAAGGTAGAGATTTAGAGCTAAAAGAAGAATATGAAGATAATAATCGAACAGCAGAAATATATTTTAATGGTACTAGGTTAAAAGGCGTAGATTTTCAAAATTCTAATCTTTCCTATTATGATTTTTATCTAAATAGAGATATTACATGGGATTTAGATTTGGAATTAAGTGCAATTTCGGGAGATATGGATTTAAGTGAAATCTCAGTTCAATATATCGATTTAGATTTAGGAGCAGGAGATTTAGATATAATTCTAGGAGATCGTTCACCAGAATTAAAATTCAAAATCGATACAGCAGCATCAAGTCTTAATATATCAATACCAGAGAATGCTGGTATCAAAGTTAAAATGGATGCTGCTTTTTCGAATACAAATTTAAACGAGCTTGGATTAATTAGGGATGGAAACTATTATACTTCCCATAATTATGATGATGCAGATATACAAATGGAATTTGATATAGATTTGGGAGCTGGATATATTAAGTTTGATAGATCAATTTAGATTTACAGTTTGAAACAATGTTTAACTTTTAGGATCGAAAGATCCTTCTTTTTTTTGCTTAATATCAAAATATAATTTACGCCCAATAATGTCTTCTAGGGCATAGTAATTACGATTTTATAAGGTTATTAATAAGTTTATACAATGTTTAGTTGATCATTCGGATATAAATGCAGATTCCTATTAACAAAATAATAGTCTTTCAATAATTTTCTATAAAAAGGACATATTAATTAATGGAAATTAATTATAGATTTGGAGGGTTAATATGTCTGAAAATGTTTTAGACAGAATGGAAGGTAGGGTTAGCTATCATGATTCTGTAGAAGAGATGTTTAAAAGAATTACTGAAGATGGGCTTTCAAGCGTCTTTTCCAGATGGGAAGATCAGGAGAAAATCCGATGTAAATTTTGTTTGCAGGGTTTAAGCTGTCAATTGTGTACAATGGGTCCTTGTAGAATAAGTGAAAAATCAGGAGCTACAAGAGGGGTTTGTGGTATAGGACCAGATGCAATGGCAATGAGAAATTTCCTTATGAGAAATATAATGGGGGCTGCTACTTATGGTCATCATGCCTTTGAAGCCTTTAGAACATTGAAAGCAACTGCTGAGGGGAAAACATCATTTAAAATTACTGATGAAGAAAAGTTAAAATGGATGTGTGAAAAGGTAGGCATTGATACAAATCAAAATGTAAATAAGTTGGGAATTCAATTAGCCGATTTACTTGATAAAGAAATGATTACTAATATTGATGAAGTGAGTATAATGGTTGAGGCTTTTGCTCCGACAAAGAGAAAGGAAGTATGGAAAAATCTAAACATTTATCCTACTGGCGTTGAACATGAGGTACAAAACTGTATAGCTAGTTGTCTTACAAATGTAGACGGTGATTATGTATCTTTGGCTAAAAAAGCCTTAAGATTAGGACTATCTACGATTTATACAGCACAAATAGGGCTTGAAATGGTACAGGATATATTATTTGGAACTCCTATGCCACATGAAGTAGAAGTTGATTTAGGTATAATGGATCCAGATTATGTAAATATAGCATTTAATGGACATCAACCTTGGATAGGAGTAGCAACCCTACAAAAGGCAAGAACAGATAAATATCAAAAATTAGCTAAAGATGCAGGAGCTAAAGGGTTAAGAATAGTAGGCTCTATAGAAACAGGACAAGAAATGTTGCAGAGATTTGAAACTGATGATGTCTTTGTAGGACTTATGGGCAATTGGATTGCTTTAGAACCATTTCTAGCAACAGGAACTGTTGATGCCTTGGTTATGGAAGAAAACTGTTCTCCACCTAATATGGACCAATATGCTGAAAAGTATCAAGTATCGTTAGTTAGTGTAAGTACAATTATTGGTGTGCCAGGTATAAAGTATGAAATGCCATATTATCCAGCAAAAGCAGATGAAATGGCAGAAGAATGTATAAAAATAGCAATTGATAATTTCAAGAAAAGACATGGTAAAATTGAACCAATGGTGCCAAAACAAAAACAAAAAGCAATAGCAGGTTTCTCAACAGAAGCAGTTCTTAAACTCCTAAATAATGATTTAGCTGCTTTGGTTGATGTTATTTCGAAATGTCAAATTAAGGGAATAGTTGCATTAGCTAATTGTGCAACTTTAAGAAATGGACCTCATGATTGGAATACAGTAAATTTAACGAAAGAATTAATAAAAAGGGATATATTAGTAGTTTCAGGTGGATGTGGAAACCATGGATTAGAAGTAGCAGGTCTATGTAATATGGATGCAGTTGAAATGGCAGGAGATGGATTAAAAGGAGTATGTAAGACTTTAGGCATCCCACCTGTATTAAGCTTTGGTACCTGTACTGATACAGGTAGAATTTCTATGCTTGTTACTGCATTAGCTGAATATCTACAGGTTGATATTCCTGATTTACCTATAGCTGTTACAGCTCCTGAGTGGATGGAACAAAAAGCCACTATAGATGGTATATTTACAGTTGCATATGGTGCTTATACACATTTATCTCCAACACCTTTTATAACTGGTGCTCCAAAACTTATAAAGCTTCTAACTGAAGATATTGAAGAGTTAACAGGAGGCAAAGTAGCCTTAGGAGATGATCCAGTTGAGGTTGCCAATGGTATAGAAGCACATATAATGATTAAACGTCAAGAAATGGGTCTAGATGTAGATTAGATGATTTTAACAAAGTAAGGTTCTTTTGTTTCGAACAAGAAGAACCTTACTTTGTTTTTTGCCTTGTATTTGTGAATAATCAATATTACTATTATAATGTATCAGTAAACTAATATATTAAGAAAATTGAAGGGAATGTGATTAATTAAAATGAGAAAATACAAATTAGGACTTATTGGAAGTGGGTCATTAGGAAGTATTATTGCAAATTCTATTTCAAAGGATCTAAAAGATGATTATGATTTAATAGGAATTCTAAGTAGTAGAGTAGAGAATGCAGAAAAGCTAGCTAGTAAAGTTCAATCTAAAGCATATATTGATTTAGACGAATTAATTAATGACAAACCAGATTATATCATAGAAGCTGCTTCACCAAATGTAGTTAAAGACTGTGCATTCAAAATTTTGGATAATGGAATTAATCTTATAATTTTATCAGTAGGGGCTTTTGCCGATAATGCATTTTATAATGAAGTAGAAAAAATTGCAAAGAAAAGAAATTGCCGTGTACACTTAGCATCAGGAGCAGTAGGTGGATTTGACGTATTGAGTTCAGCTATGTTGATTGGTAATTCTTCAGTTAGAATTATAACTGAAAAATCTCCAAATTCATTGAATGGTGCTCCATTTTTACAGGGTAGAAATCTTTCTGAGGAAAATATTGAGGAGGTATTTGAAGGTACAGCTAAGGAGGCTATAGAAGTATTTCCAAAGAATGTTAATGTGGCTGTGGCAACTGGATTAGCAACTGTGGGAGTAGATAATATAAATGTAATTATTCGAAGTGTTCCAGGAATGTTAACTAATAGACATAATATTATACTTGAAGGGGATACAGTAAAAATATCTGTAAATATAGATTCTAGACCATCACCAGATAATCCAAAGTCTAGTTCTCTTGCTGCTTGGAGTGTTATTTCATTATTAAAAAGATTAATATCACCTATAACATTCTAATATTAACAATAGGATTGTCTTATAATAACTAATTAATTAAAAGGAGTAGAGGCTTGTGTTTAACAATATAGTAGAAAAGCAGCGTAGTTTTTATAACTCTGGCGCAACTTTAAGCTATCAATTCCGTATGGATGCTTTAAATAATTTGAAATCTTCTATTCTTGAGAATGAAAGTATTTTATACGATGCATTAAAAAAAGATCTAAATAAATCTTCTTCTGAAGCTTATATTTCAGAAATTGGAATTGTATTAAGTGAAATCAGCTATCATCAAAAGCATTTGCACAAATGGATGAAAAACCGTTTTGTATTGCCTTCGATTGGACAATTTCCTGGGAGGAGTTATATTTCTCCTGAGCCTTATGGAGTTACATTAATTATTGCTCCTTGGAACTATCCTATAAATTTGTGTTTTGAACCTTTAATTGGCGCAATTTCTAGTGGGAATACTGCAGTTTTGAAACTTTCTTCTTATGCACCTTCAACTAATTCAGTCATATCAAACATAATTTTAAAAATATTTTCACCTGAATATATAACTGTTATTGAAGGTGGAAGGGAAGAGAATACTACATTACTAAAAGAGAGATATGATTATATATTTTTTACTGGGAGCACTTTAGTAGGGAAAGTTGTAATGAAAGCTGCAGCTATGCATCTGACACCTATCACACTTGAGCTAGGAGGCAAAAGCCCTGTTATTGTTGATGAGACTGCAAACACAAGGCTAGCAGCTAAAAGAGTTGCTTTTGGCAAAGTAATGAATGCAGGTCAAACATGTGTTGCACCTGATTATATTCTAATACATGAAAGCCAGAAAGATTCCTTTATTGTTGAGTTTGAAAATTCTATAAAAGAATTCTTTCCAAGTGATATGTCGGAAATGGTTAACATTATATCTAAAAAGCATTATAACAGGCTAAAAAACTTGATAAACGTTGAGAATATAGTATTTGGTGGTAAATATGATGATTCAAGACTATTTATTGAACCAACTCTAATAGATGGCGTAACATTTAATTCACCAATTATGCAAGAAGAAATCTTTGGGCCTATACTTCCTATAATTACATATAAGAATCTTGATGAATGCATAGAATTTATTAATTCAATTGAAAAGCCATTAGCCTTATATTTATTTACTGAGAAAAAAAGTACAGAAAATAAGATACTTGATTCTTGTTCTTTTGGTGGTGGATGCATTAACGACGTTATTATGCATATGTCTAGTCCAAAACTTCCTTTTGGAGGAGTTGGAGCATCAGGGATGGGGAGTTATCATGGGAAAAAGAGTTTTGATACATTTACTCATTATCGTAGTATCTTTAAGCAAAGTAGCAAATTAGATATGGTATTTAGATATAAACCATACTCTGAAAAGAAAATAAATATTATAAAAAAGATACTACGATAAGATTTATAATTATTGTATTAAAGTCAAAATAAATGGGATACCTTGGGTAACTAAAAAACATAATACTATACCAATTATTGTTGGTACTATAAACGATACAAAAGTCCATTTCCAACTTTGAGTTTCTTTTTTTATAGTCCAGAGAGTAGTACCACAAGGCCAATGATTTAATGAAAATATCATGACGCAAACAGCAGTTAACCAAGTCCATCCATTTTCAACAAATAATAGTTTTGTTTCTGCTAAACTACTTAATTCCATAATTGAGCTTGTAGACATATAACTCATGATTAATATAGGAATTACAATTTCGTTTGCAGGTAATCCTAATATGAAAGACAGTAGTATATAACCATCAAGACCAATCAATCTTGAAAAAGGATCTAAGAATTGTGCAATGTATGTTATTAAGCTTATATCACCAATTGTGATATTTGCCAAGATCCAAATAATTAGACCAGATGGAGCAGCAACTGCAACTGCACGGCCTAGAACAAATAGTGTTCTATCAAAAATAGAGTATAAAATTATCTTACCAATCTGAGGCTTTCTATAAGGTGGTAGCTCCAATGTAAATGATGAAGGAATTCCTTTTAGAATTGTTTTAGATAGTAATTTAGATACTAATAATGTAATAAATACGCTTGAAATTATACAAAATAAAATAGTAACTGTTGCAACAATAGAAGATAGATTCCCGCTGTTTCCAGCAATAAAAATAGCAGTTAGAGCTATTAATGTTGGAAAGCGTCCATTACAAGGTACAAAATTATTAGTAATAGTTGCTATTAATCTTTCTCTTGGAGAGTCAATGATTCTACAACCTATAACTCCAGCAGCATTGCAGCCAAATCCCATACACATAGTTAATGCCTGCTTCCCGTGGGCACATGCTTTCTTAAAATAATAATCAAGATTTAAGGCTATTCTAGGTAAATATCCAAGATCTTCTAAAAGAGTGAATAATGGAAAAAATATTGCAATTGGCGGTAACATAACAGATATTAGCTACTTGCTCTTCAATATAATTAGCTAGTAAAGAATAAGTTCCAGGTAAATCTACTAAGACATATCTTTGATTTAAATATGAAAAACTACCTTGTGCATTAGTTACAGTTTTTCCTGGCCAGTTTCCAGTATGCTGATTTAGTCCAGTCAAACTGTTAAACACTGTGCTTTTACCAATATTTGGATTTCCCGCTAAAGTTAATACAATGTCGTCACTGGATTCTAGATCTAATTCAAACATTTCTTTTAAGGCGCCAATTCCTGTAGATTGATTTGTAAGCCCCATTTTTGAACCTCCTTAAATTGATTCAACTAAGATATTAGACGCTTCATCTATCCGTAAAGCTATTACAGTACCTCTAATTTCATAGGCTGTTGGGTCTCCAGAAGGACTTTTCATTAAAGATACAACAGATGTATTATAAATTAATCCTAAATCTAATAATCTTCTGCGAATGACTCCCTCGGCAGTTATTTTTTTTACTTTACCAAAAGAACCAGTAGGTAATTGATTAAGTGGAATTAAGTTTTTGCTCATAGGAAATTCTCCTTTCTGTTAATTATTTTAGAATTTAAAACATAAGTTAGTTGTGGGAAACTTTTTCTAATCTAATAACTAAGGTATGAATTAACGAAAGAATTGTTACAAAAAAAGGAGTTGAAATGCTTGATGATAAATGAGAATTTTTATACAGTTAGAGGATATGAGTTATTGCAGGCTGAAAGAGGCTTATTAACTTCTAGTATGGAAGACTATTTAGAAATGATTTACAGAATATCTATGCAAGAAGAATATGCTCGTATAAATCAATTGTCAAAGAGATTGAATGTTCGTCCTTCTTCTGCAACTAAAGTTGTACAAAAATTAGGAAAGTTAAACTTAATTGATTATGAAAAGTATGGAGTAATTAAACTAACTGAAAGGGGAGAAGTAATCGGAAAATACTTATTAGGTAGACATGAAATAATTCAGGAGTTTTTAAAAAACTTGGGGGTTGAGGATACTTTACTTAAAGAAACTGAACTTATGGAACATTGTATTAGTTCGGAAACTCTGAAAAGCATGCATATTTTTAATGAATTTTTACAAATGAATCAAGATATAAAAAAACAATACAGGTCATTTAAGTCAAATTATTTAGTCAATGACAAAAAAACAAAATAGGCTCTAAATTCTTTCATAACATCTTCTAATATTTTATTATCACTTCTTATAACTAACAATTATATTAAAATAATAGTTATGTTTCCTATTAAACCTATATAAATAATATACCTAAATAATGAGGAATTAAGGGAGCTAGTAATTATTGTTTTAATAATATTTAATTTCTATCAATAAGACAATTCCTAAAACCACTAAATTACTATTTAATATATTCTTCATTAATCTTCTTTTAAAATATGATAATATTAAACATAAGATATATGAGTTTACATTTAATAACTTTAATTATATAATGATTATTGTATATTAAAGAAGGACTGGTGAGGAATTTGGAAAAAAAGAAAGTATTTAGTGGTATTCAACCCTCAGGTGCCTTAACAATAGGAAATTATATAGGCGCATTAAAAAACTTTGCATCTTTACAGGATGAATATGATTGTTTCTATTGTATTGTAGATTTGCACGCAATAACAGTTCCACAGATTCCAAAAGATTTAAGGAAAAGGTCTTTGGATGTATTAGCACTATATATAGCTAGCGGAATTAATCCTGAGAAATCTACATTATTTATTCAATCACATGTTCCGGCTCATAGTGAATTGTCGTGGGTTCTTAGCACAATAACTTATATGGGGCAGTTAAATAGGATGACTCAATATAAAGAAAAGACTAAGAAATCTGAAGAAAATCTTAATGCTGGTTTATTTACATATCCTATATTAATGGCTTCTGATATATTATTATACCAAGCAGATTTTGTTCCAGTAGGTGATGACCAAAAGCAACATCTAGAGCTGGCTAGAGATTTAGCAGATAGATTTAACAATAGATATAGTGAAACATTTAAAGTTCCTGAAGGTCTAATAAATAAATTCGGAGCTAGAATAATGAGCTTGCAGAATCCAGAGACTAAAATGTCTAAATCAGATGATGATGAAAATGCATATATACTTTTATTAGATGATTCAGATACTATTAGAAGGAAAATAAAAAGAGCTGTCACTGATTCAGAAGGTGTGGTAGCATATCGCGATGAGCAGCCGGGATTAAAGAATTTATTAAATATATATTCTGTCTTTTCAAATGAAGATGTTGAATCTATCGTAAGGAAGTATGATGGAATTGGCTATGGTATGTTTAAAGAAGATTTAGCAGAAGTAGTTGTAGAAGGCTTAAAACCAATTAGAGAAAAGTATTATCAACTTACTAGTAGTAAAGACTATTTAGAAGACGTATATAAAAAGGGTGCTGAAAAAGCTAGTTATTTTTCAGGTAAAACATTAAGAAAAGTATATAAAAAAGTTGGTTTTATCCAAAGAGCCTAGTTAAAAATACCGTAAGATTATAAAATCTTACGGTATTATTTTTATTGAATATTTTTCATAGCTTCTTTGGCAAATTCCGTAGTTACAATTTTTTCATAATCAGCTCTTTTATCTAATTCACCGGCTAATTCCATAATATCCATAAGATGATTTAATCCTTTTTCTGTTATTATTAAGTCAGGTTTCCACGAATCTTGGGACTTATATCTATCGACTAGAGTTTTAAGAACTTCAATATCGGTATCAGGGAATTGAGATTGAACAGCTTTTGCTACTTCTTCTGTTGAGTGTTCTTGAACCCATACCATCCCTTTTAATATCGCATTCGTAAAGCTTTGTATTATTTCAGGATTTTTTTCTATATATTCATTAGTTGCACAGTATGCAGTATAAGGAATGTATCCTGCAGCTTCACCGATAGAAGCAACTATTGCTCCCTTATTTTCAAGTTCTAATTGAGTAGCAACTGGTTCGAAAAGTGATACATAATCACCTTCACCAGCAACAAATGCTCCGGCTAGAACATCAAATTGTACATCTGTTCTTACATTTACATTTTCAGGTATTTTTAAGCCATGATTCTTTATTACATATTCAAGAGTCATTTCAGGCATTCCGCCCTTTCTTCCGCCTAATATTTCAGCACCCTCTAAATCTTCCCATTTAAAATCATCATTTTTTTCTCTACCTACTAAAAAAGATCCGTCTCTTTGAGTTAATTGGGCAAAGTTCACAGCATAATTGTCTTTTCCTTCATTGTAAATGTATATTGATGCTTCAGGTCCCATAAAACCAATATCTGCTTCACCGCTTATCAGCGAAGTCATTACCTTATCTGCACCTTTTCCGTTTATTAATTCAATTTCAAAGCCTTCTTCTTCAAAAAATCCTTGTGTTAATGCTACATATTGAGGTGTGTAAAATAATGAGTGAGTAACTTCCATTAGCCTAATTTTTTGCAAATCAGATTTTTGTGTACATCCAGTAAAAATTATCCCTAATATTATTAATAATACTAAGAATATTCCGATATTTTTAAAATACTTTGACATTCTCTTATTCCTCCTTGTATAATAATTATATTGATAATAGTATTTGATATTTACATATTATTCTTATTGAAATGATTGGTTACTAATTTGAGGAGGAACTTATTGTTGAATTTACCAAATATAATTACCATATTTAGAATGATTCTTATACCTATATTCATATATGTATTCCATTCAGACATTGAAAATAGCTTATTATGGTCTGGGTTGATTTTTTTAGTAGCTGGCATTTCTGATGTAGCCGATGGTTATATTGCTAGAAAGTATAACTTGACTTCTAAATTTGGAGCTATTCTAGATCCTCTAGCTGATAAACTCATGTCCTTTACAGTTTTGTCCACTTATACTTTTGTAGGTCTAATACCTGTTTGGATATTAATATTACTAACTATAAAAGAATTATTGCTTATAATAGGTGGGGGTACACTTTTTTTCATTAAAGAGAATATAGTCATACCAGCTAATAAATTTGGTAAAATTGCAACATTTTCATTTTATATTTCAATATTTTCTATAGTATTTAATTCAACTGACAAACTAATTAACTTTTTACTCACCATAACTGTAGTAATAAATATTATAGCTTTTATAAATTATTTAAAGATTTATATTAGTATTAAGCGTGAAAAAGTCCAATAGCGTTGACAAAGTTATCAAATATTAATATAATTAGCTTAACTAGTAGCATTTTGTCTAGAAAAAGGTGTAAATAACATCCTTCACAGAGAGATGGAATTAAGGTTAAACCGTGATACCCTTCATCCTATTTAGGATGAAGGGTATAATTATGATACAT
>JAQVYQ010000043.1 GCA_028708575.1 Tissierellia bacterium | reverse complement strand
TATATAAGCTTACTTGGAATAAAATATGGACATTGGTTTACTTTATCCTCATATACTTCTGCCTTTACTCTAAATACATCCTTCAATAAATTGGATTTCATAATATGATTTGGTTTACCATAATCACAAATAGATCCATCTTTAAGTACATAAATATTGTCTGAGTATCTTGCTGCCTGATTTAAGTCATGTAAAACCATTACTACAGTAATGCCAAGTGTCTGATTTAACTCTTTTACTAACTCTAAAACTTCTAATTGATATGATATATCCAAGTAGGTTGTTGGTTCATCCAGCATTAAGACTTGTGGCTTTTGTGCTAAAGCCATTGCAATCCAAGCCCTTTGTCTTTCTCCTCCAGAAAGAGTCATTACATTTCTATGTTTAAGCCTTTTAAGCCCTGTTTTTTCCATTGCCCACTCTACTATTTCATTGTCATCCTTAGTCAATCTATTTCTAAAGTCTAAATGAGGATATCTGCCATAAGAAACCAAGGATTCCACTGTTATATCGCTGGAAACACTTTTCACTTGAGGTAGTACTGCCATCTTTTTGGCTACAGTTTTAGTAGGAATCTTATTGATATTTATACCGTCTAAGGTTACACTTCCTGACCTCAGTTTTAAACATCTTGAAAGAGCCTTAATTAATGTAGATTTACCTGAGCCATTTGGGCCAATAATGGTTACGACTTCCCCCTCATTTATCTTGATATTAGCTTTATGTACAGCTATTTTATCTCCATAGCCAATTTCAATTTCTTTTCCTTCTATGACCATTAGCATAATCCCTCTTTCTAAGTAAATATAGGAAAAATGGTGCTCCAAATGCAGACATTATAATCCCTACTGGAATCTCCATAGGTGCAAACAAAACCCTAGATAATGTATCACATATCATCAAAACAGATGCTCCCAAAAAAATAGTTCCAGGAAATAAGTACTTGTAATCAGATCCTATTAGCATCCTTGCTATATGAGGTACAATCAGGCCTACAAATCCCAATAACCCAACTACTGAAACAGCAGCTCCTGCTAAGACTGATGAAAGAATTATAAAGACAAGTCTGGTTTTCTCCACATTTACACCTAATCCTGTAGCAACCTCATCACCAAGCATCAAAATATTTAATTTGTTTGGTAAAAACACTAGTATTGTCATTCCTAGCATTGTATATGGAAAAATCATTCTAACATCCTGCCAGTTAATAGCTGATAAGCCTCCTACCATAAATCCGAGAACACCAGAAACCCTATCTGGATAAAATGTCATTAATGCATTGTTCCCAGCACCGAATAATGATGAAACAGCAACTCCAGCTAAAATCAATCTAGTAGGCATGACACCTTGATTCCAAGCTAATAAATATATTAAAAGCGTAGCACCTAAAGCTCCGAAAAATGCTCCAAATGGGACAAGGTAGTAATAGCCTGGAAACAAAATCAGTATAATCAATGCCATTAATCCTGCTCCTGCTGAAACACCGATAGTACTTGGACTCGCCAATGGGTTTCTCATTACCCCTTGTAAAATTGCTCCTGACAAGGAAAGACTAATTCCAACTAAAAGGGCAACTATTGTACGAGGTAATCTTACATTCCAGATTATTTGATAATTTGAAGTATCCCTTTGGTAAAGTAGCGTTTTAATTATTTGAACTGGCGATAGTTCTACTGCTCCATTGCCAATGCTTATGAAAAAACTAGCAATAAAAAATATAATAAAAATAGTTAAAATAGTTTTTTGCTTTTCAATCTTCATAATTTCCCCTATTTAAAAACTTCTGGATACAATATTTTTGCTAAATATTCATAAGCCTCTGGATATCTATGATTTGCTTTATAAGTGTAAAGATCCTTTGGTAAAAATATATATCTATGGTTCTTCACCGCTGATAGGGAGGCCCATGCTGGATTTGATTCTACATCGGAAATTATTCTTTCATTTATCTTGTCCATATCGCTTCCCATAGTTTGTACAAAAATGAAATCTGGATCTTCTTCAATTATCTTTTCAATACTAAAGTTTTTATCATCTAGTAAGTCATTTGGCGCATCGGCAATATTTATTGTATTTAAATCAGCTAAGACTTCCCCTACTGTAGTATTAGATCCTCTTGATGTTATGCTTTTTCCAGTGGCAAACATAATGAATACTTTTGGAGGATTATCCTTTGGAGTCTTTTCTATTATTTCATCAATATCTTTACGAACTTCCATTGAATTTATTTCATAAAGGTCTTCTCTATCATTAATAGCTGAAAAAAGTCTTACAGTTTTTAAATAATCATCTAAGAATGAATACTCTATTGAAAGCACTTGGATACCATTATCCTCAAGTGTTGGTATTAGTTTCACCTGAGAACTTGTATTGGCGCTTAAAACCACTAAATCCGGTTCAAGTGAGATTATCTTCTCTAGGCTAATGGATCCCATTTTCCCTACGGTTTCCACGCCCTCTGTAGCTGGAATCAACTGGCCACTTGTATCTTCAATCATACCTACTAACTCTCCACCATTTCTAAGCCAAATATCAATATAGGATGAAAAAAGTACAATTACTCTTTCAGGTTTTTTGTCAATAATAACTTCTTCTCCACTTCCATCAACATATGAAACTGTATCCTCATTAATGGTAATTCCATATTCACTTTTTGTCTCTACATCTTCTATAACTCCTGAACTATCCACTATAGCTGATTCTTTTGTACATCCAGTAAAGCTTAATGCCAATACAAATAATAAGATTGTCAATAAAATTCTTTTAACTTTCATCTATATTCTCCTACTTTCTTCCTAGTATTAATGATATATAATCCTTGTCCTCCAGTAGCTCCTGGTCCTGTTCCAACCCCATATAATTTTTTCATAATACTCCTTTCAGCATAAAAAAACTCCTTGACCATGGTCAAGGAGTTTTTTGTATACAAAAATATTCATAGAAAATTGGCTCCCCTTCCCACCGAAGGTTACTTCTCTTTAATATTTAGGCAGGTCTCCTGGCTTATGACTCATCCTAATCTCAACACCTTCCCAGATTTCTCCAGTGGTCTACACGTTGATTTCGTCATCAATTACAGTAGCGGGGGCTGCATGGGATTATCCCATTTCCCTATTATTCTTTCGAACCATAAATATCTTATTCAATTATTTTCATATTAACATAGCATTTTTTATTAGTCAACCCAAACTTACTTATTTAATTGTTAGACAATATCCAAGCCTGTAGTTTTAATGCTCTGATGATAACCTATTTTAATAAGTACTCCAAGTGATAGAATCCTTTATGATAATAAATTCTTTAATCTTTCAATAGACTGTCTATCATTTTCTAGTATATTGCCTGCTAATTCTCTTGATTTATCATCTAGTCTACCTCTTAATACCTTTTCAGCCATATTTACTCCCTGAGTTTCTCCTTCTATAGCCTTTTCAATAACCTGATTTGCATCTGATAGTGAACCTAATTCCATATTGAGTTTAAAGTCTCCCATCTTACCTTTCATTCCAAGATTTTCATCAGGTTGTCCTCCTGCATTTTGTATATACATTGCTAATACATCAACATTTTCCCTATGCTGTTTTTGAATATCCTGAAAAACATCCTTTGTATTCCCAACTTCTAATCTAGATATGAAATTATTAAAACTTTCTATTGCCATGTACTCCCCTTGTAAAAGTTCATTTATTGATTTTATTTCTTCTGTATTATTTTTCATAATATATCCTCTCCTACTAATATACTTTCACAAAACAAAAAATAAATTCAATTTTATATGTATAATTAAATTGAATTTATTTTACTCATTAACTCTTTATCTTAATGAATTTCTATATTCAGTAGGAGTTTGTCCTTCATTTTTCTTAAATACTGTTGCAAAATGTCCGAACATAGGACTTCTCTTGAGAAAGATTGTTTTTATTTCCAATAGGGTCTAAATCCATATTCCTTAATAATTGGATGACTATTTGAGTCTCTATACTTTGCAGCATAATTTGAGATGGATAATCTGTATAAATGAATTCTTGCATGTAAAACTCTAGTAAGTCTAGAGTTTTATAACTATATTTATTATCATGAATAACTGGATCAATTTTTTTCTTGCCACCTATCTTGTGAAAGATATACTCCAAAAATTCCCCTTTGACGCTAATAGCTAAATATTTAGCTTGCGACTTATTCCTTGTAGATATTACTGTAACTTCTGTCTCTGGTGACACACATAATAAAGTACCACTTTTAAAGATATATTCCTTATTGTTTATGATTGCAGATGGTGGTGTAGCGTGAAAAATCGCAAAGTGATAGTCTCTATTATACTACAAATGACAATTATAGGAATGAAAAAAAGATACTTTTTTACATGTTTTATGATTGTTTTATTGACTTTAATTGAATAAACCATTGCTATAATTAAATTGTAAAATAGGATTACCTATATATAAGTCAAAATATAAAGGGGGTTTGACAATGAAACGTAAAGCTTTTATCATTTTTATACTACTAATAGTCGTTTTATCAACCTTGATGACTGGATGTAAAAAGAAAATTGAGGAGAAAATTGTTGAAAATATTATTGAAGAATCAACAGGTGGTGAAGTTGATATAAGCAATGACACTACTACAATAAAAACTGAAAAAGGCGAAACTAAAGTTGGTGGAGATATTAAGTGGCCAAATGGCAAAATGGGTAATTTGCCAGAGCTAAAGGCTAATGTCACCATGTTTGTAGAGGATTATGATAAAGATAGAGATGTAACTCTTGGTATGGTCTACTTTGAAAATTTGAAAAATGATGATGCCAATAAATATGTTGAGTTAATCAAAGAGCTTAAATATGAGTCAGTCTTTGAAACTTCTGGTGAAGATGGCTTCATTTATTCAGGTAAAAATGTAGATGGGTCAGAGGTCGTATTTTCATGGAATGATGATGGTTCCGGAAGTCTTTCTTATGCAGATAACCCATTTATGTTCGTTGACAATCCTTATGATAGTGATTATGAGGACTCCCCGTCAAGTGAAGAAGTTGATATGACTGATGAAGTTCCATGGCCCAAGGAGTTTTTTAATGATGTTCCTGAGATAGAAGGAAAGATTACTCAGGTAAATAGCAGTAGCCCACAAGACAAGTTTGTTTATATTGAATATGTAACAAAGGATACTGCCTTGGATTATATGAATAAATTGAAGGATTCTGGTTTTATTGAGTCCCCATCTGAGTCCCAAGCTGGTGACTATTTATATTATGAGGCGACTAATGATAAAGGCGATTATATTGTATTTGATTGGTCTGATAGTGAATATGCTACAATTAACTTTCTCAAAGGAGAATAGAAGACAAAACTAGGAGGTATTTATTATGTTTAAGAAGACATTAATTTTAATTTTAGTATTTGTACTAGCTTTTGGATCGTTTGTTTATGCTAAAAAGCCAATACCAACTTCTCTTGAAAAACCTGTAAACCTTACGATTAGAGAAGATGGCTCTATACTTAAGACTCGTTGGACCAATCCTTCTAGTATAGTTCAGGCTTCAAGCGATGTAAATGATTCAGAATTTGAACAAGATGCAAGTTTATATTATTTATTTGACTGGAAACTAAATGATGGTAATTGGAATGTATGTCCAACCCCATATGACCCTAGCTTTAATGACGATATTAATGGTTATTTCTATATGTATATGCCCGGTATGCAAATAGATGAAAAAGGGAACTCAGAAAACTTTTTCGTTATATGGCAATTGGATCCAAGCAAAGATGCTGCTGATGAATTCGATTTGGTAAATAATACTTATTACTTTAGAATGAGATATGCTCTTGAATCTAATTATAATGAGTTTTCTACTGTATTTTCACCTTATTCAGAAGTATTTGCTATAGGAAAAAATGCAAATACTACTGAAATAAAGAAACTTGATCCTCCAACAAATCTAAGTGTTGAAGTAAAAAAGAATAACGATAACAAACCATACTTCCATCTTAATTGGACTATACCACAATCTATTACAGAATCAAGTAAACATATACCTGTTTTTCATAGAATTGATTTTAAAGTAGGAAATGGGAAATGGGCATCTGAAATAGAATTTGACTCAATGGCCGTAGCTGGTAGTCAACTACTATCATCATCTGCCGACTTTGATCCTGTGGAGAAAGATTATGTTGATAAGGTTGTTATAGAGGAAAACACTTATTATTTTAGAGTTCTATTCGAAGGAGAAGCTAGTACTGGTAATTCTATATACTCTGGTTTTTCTAATATAGCTTCAACTAAGGTTGAATCCTATAGCAATGCTTCAAATTGGGCTAAACCTGAGCTTGAGAAGGCTGCAGGCTACGGATTGATTCCTGAATCCCTTAAGGGAGCAGATATGACAAGACCTATTACTAGGGAGGAATTTGCTGAAGTTGCAATAAAGCTATATGAGAAAACTACTGAATCTGTTCCAACTGTCAATGTAACTAATCCATTTACAGATACAAAAAATCAAGAAATTGTTAAAGCCTATCAAGTAGGTATAACAACAGGGACTTCCGCTACTACTTTCGACCCAAATAAACAAATTAATCGTGAGCAAGTAGCAACAATGCTAAGTCGTGCTATAAGGATAATGGTTCCAACTGCAGACTTTTCTACTGATGGCGCACCTAGCTTTAAAGATGGAAATCATATCTCAGATTGGGCTTTAGAACATGTTAAGTATATGAGCAAAATAGGAATTATTAAAGGCGATAATGGTAACTTTATGCCAAAAGCAGTAACTTCTGCCCAAGTAGCATCAGGATATGCAAACACCACAAGAGAGCAAGCAATTGCAATGGGTGTTAGAGCATTTGAGATATACAAATAAGTCAATAGTGATATTAAAAAGGCTGGCATTGTGAAATGCCAGCCTTTATTTTTGACTTCTCTTAAACATAATCTATATCAACCTTATCCTTTGTTATTTATGTATTGACATTATTCTGCTAAACCCTTCTTTATTAAAATATTATATCAAATCCATTTTATCCTACAGATAGAAAAGGAAATATTGGTAAAAGCATGGTATAATTCTTCCTAGGGGGTTTTTACATGAGGAATACGAGAAGTTTAACAATAATAATGATTATAATTTTAATTCTTTTAAGTAGTGTCTCATTTGCTGAGCCTATTATGATTAATTTAGATGGTAGCCAATTAAGTATGCCTATTGATCCTATTTTACATGATGGAAGAACTTTAGTACCTCTTAGACCTATGTTTGAGGCATTAGGTGCTAGAGTTGATTGGGATAATGATACTAGAACTGTTACAGCTACTCTAGATGACAAGATAATAATACTGCAGATAAATAATAAGATTGCTACTGTCAATGGAAATGAGATTGAATTAGATGTAGCAGGGAAATTAATCAATGGAAGTACATTTATACCAGTTAGATTTATTGCTGAAAGCCTTGGTGCAAAAGTTGATTGGAATCCTAATTCTAAAACAGTAATTATAATTTCCAATACTACAGCTATGTCATCAACTACTTATAAGGTTACAAGAGTAGTTGATGGGGATACTATAAAGGTTAACTTCAATGGTAAAGAGGAAAGCCTTAGATTAATAGGTATAGATACTCCTGAAAGCGTTCATCCAGATGCTAGCAGAAATGTATTGGAAGGTCGTATTGCCTCCGACTATACTAAGACTTTATTAGAAGGTAAGGATATAGAGCTTGAGTTTGATGATGAAGAACGTGATAAATACGGAAGACTATTAGCTTATGTATACATAAATGGTATAATGGTAAATAAACTCTTGCTAAAAGAAGGGTATGCACAAGTATCTACTTACCCACCTAATGTTAAGTACGTTGATGAATTTAATCAAATTCAAAGAATAGCTAGAGAAAATAATAAAGGTCTATGGTCCTATGAGTAAATTAGCCCTAATACATCTTCTAAGATAATAGTCTTATATTAATATTGCTTTCTTTATTATTACTATATTTTTATTATCCTTGTTATTATATTCAACACTATCCATTATTTTTTTAACCATAAAAACACCAAGTCCTCCAATATCTCTTTCTTCAACATCCTTTCTTATATCTGGGTCTGTTTTTAAAAGAGGATTATAGGGCTTTCCATTATCTTCAAATTCAATTATTACTTGGTCAGTTACAAATATCCTGATAGATACATCTCCAACTTCTGGCTTATAGGCATAAGAAGCAATATTTACAAAAATCTCCTCCACTGCAAGATTGATTTGATTGATTACCTTCATATTACAATTGTTTGCTTCTAGTGCTTCACTTACAAAGCTCATTACCTGATCTAAATTGTCTATATTAGCATCAATTATCAATTGATCCATAGGGCTTTTCCTCCTAATTTACCTTTATTGCAAGCATTGTAATATCATCAAACTGAGGGGCTTCCTTTACAAATAAATCAATTTCTTTTTTTACATTATATAGCAACTTTTCAAGATTAACATCCTTGTTTTCATTAAGAACATCCTTAAGCCTAGAATCTGAAAATAGTTGGTTTTCAGTATTAGTAGCCTCAGTTACTCCATCAGTATACATATACAAAGTATCCCCGGGTTCTAAAATAATCTCATCTTGTTTATATGGAATATCCTCCATACCAGCAAGCACAAAACCTGGCTTTGTTTTAAGCCATTCATAGTCTTTGTCTGATCTTTTAATTAGTGGTGGATTGTGTCCTGCATTTACATAGGTAAACTTTCTTGAATCAATATCCAATATACCCATAAAAGCTGTTACAAACATATCAGCTTCATTGCCCTCACAAAGTTGGTTGTTAACGGTTTCAAAGATTTCCTTTGGTTTATTTCCGTATTGTGCATTGTTTTTTATAAGCGTTTTTGTAATCATCATAAATAGAGCTGCAGGTACTCCCTTTCCTGAAACATCAGCTATGACAAGTCCTAAATGCCTTTGGTCAATCATAAAGAAGTCGTAGAAGTCGCCCCCAACCTCTTTTGCAGGAATCATAGATGCATATATATCAAATTCTGACCTGTTAGGGAAGGCTGGGAAGGTAGAAGGAAGCATAGATGCTTGAATCTTTGTAGCAATATCAAGTTCAGCATCAATACGCTCTTTTTCTGCAGTAATTTTTGATATGTTAATCATATACTCTCCAATATCAACAGCCATTTTTTCAAAGGCTACTGATAATTCCTCCATTTCATCTCCAGTTGTTATACTGTTTTTAAGGACTTTAAGATTTTCTCCTGAAGCAAATTCTAATGCATTGGATGTTAGTTGGCCAAGTGGGCTAATGATGATTTTTTTGTTTGCATAAATCATAAAGCTAGTAGTTATAATTGTAACTCCACTAACCACCAGCATAATGAGAAATATAAATTTATTCAGCAATGCTTTTACCTCAGATAGAGAATAGTCACCTTCCACATATGCAGTTACATTGCCCTCACTATCAAAAATCGGTGCCCATGCTGAAACTGTATTTCCAAATCTATCATCTCCACCTAAAATAAGCTGATCTGATTCCTTCTTTGCTTTCCAGTCATTAATAAAGTACTTATATTCTAAGTCAGTATATTCATAAACATCCCCTAGATTTGATATATTGTCTAAGTTGTCAGTATCAAGCTTGGCTTCCATAATATATGTAAAACTGCTTTCATGGGGCTGGAAAATGTATAAATACATTAAATTTGCTTCCCTTTTCATATTGTTCAGGATTTGGTTTAACTCCTTGTAGTATTCATCTTTCTTTCCAGTTTCCAAATAGCTGCCAATGACATCACCATCTACAAGGGTAGCTGCAAATCTAACAGCATTTTCAGTTGTATTGGAAAAGAATTTGCTATAGGTATTCCACGTAATCATATAGCTTAAAGCACTAATAATTATTCCAAGCATTAAAGAAGAAAACACAAGAACAAATATGAGTTTAGTACTAATTGATTTGAAAATTCTTGCTTTCATAGCTCCACTTCCTTCTAATGAAATTCAAGCACCAATACTTCTGCTCCACAAGTACATTGCTTACCACATATAGGACATTCTACATTATAATCATTTAAGCCTTCATAGAACAATGGAATTTTTTTATAATAAATTTGCTTGGTAAACTTTTTCAAAAATCTATCTGCAGGTATATCTCCATTAGATAAAATCCAATACTCTACAAGTAATAGCTCAACTCCAATGTCTTTAAGTGCATCGATAAGTAGCTTACCCAAGCTACAGGACAAATGTCTTCCTCTAAACTTCTCATCTATAATAATAGTATCCAAGGTAAATATTCTTCTGTTACCTATATGATTCTTAATTTCCTCTTCTAATTCTTTTTTAGGATATGTAAAGCTAATATTAGGCTTGGCTGAAATGATCCCAACACAATTGTCCTTGTCTTCCATTATAAACCCTAAATATTCAGGATCAGCCATATCCTTGTATAATGTCTCTGCAATATATTCACCACTATTCAAATATCTTTGATACAAGTAGAGTACCAGATCATAATCTGTTGGAAGTATTTTTCTATAACTAATCATCCTTCTCACTACCTTTCATATTTAAAGCTACAAATAGTAACAACAAGGCAAAAATTGCAAGACCAATACCTAATAGTCCCATTTGTCTACCAAAAATTAATGCAAAACCATATACTACAGGACCTAAGGTTTGTCCCCCATTATCAAATACAGAATAGATACTCATGGATTTACTTTCTCCATACAATTCAGTAGAAGGTAAAGAAGCAAAATAGGTAGATTGTGCTGCATATCCAAAAGACGTTGAAATAGATAATAAAATCACACCAATAATTGCAATTGACAAAGAAGGATCTATCACTGGCATTATGATGGCACAGCAAGCTAAGGCACTTGAAATAATCACCGTATTTTTACTACCAAATCTTTTCATTAGGATTTTACTTATAATCGGCCCTGAATATATCACCAATAGCCCGCACCATAAATATATACGTCCAATATCAACTTCGCTAATTCCACTTTGTTCTGCATATAAAGGGAAAAAATATTCTCTATAGGATATTGATACTAAAAAAGGAAACAAAATAAATACAAGAAATGTAAATACTTCTTTGTTTTTAAAGAACTTTATAAAATTCATTCCATTTGCTTTTACCTTTTTAGTTACGTAAGTGTAGTCAATGCAATAAAAAGATCGTATCAACATAAGTGCCACAAAGATTGCACCAGTAATATAAATCGATCTATATGTAGAAACACTAAGTATCAAAGAACCTAGACCAACACCCACTGTTACTCCTGACAATATACCAGCGTTTATATCCGAAAATGTTTTAGCAGCTGTTTCCTCATCGGATATTGCTGCAATTGTGTTTATAGTAATCATAACAATACCAGAACCGGCTCCAATTAATAGTTTCCCAACTAACAAGCCATAATAGGTCCCAGTTATTGCACAGACCAAAAAACCAGAAAACTGAAATACAAATCCAGAAATCAAGGTTTTTTTGAAGCCAACCTTATTTATAATAGATGCTCCCACTAAGGAAAAGAAGGCAGCTGCAAAAAGTTGCAATGTCATTGGCAAGGCTACTCCAATGCTTTTTGGTATTCCCATTATTGGTTCATATATCTTAAACAATAATATAGCTATAAAAGCATCCTGCATGCAGTCCACGAAAAATGTAACAAAGGCAAATGTCCTGACTGGATAACTTCCAATTAATGCTTTCTTATCTATGTTTAAGCTTTTAATTGATAAAAGCTTAATCTCTTTATCCTTAGAGAAATAAAACACCAGCTCAATCATCAACATCAATAATACTACTGATGATGACAATGCATTAAGGATAATATTCCAAATAAGCTTATTCTGTGATTCTTTGTACTGATCCAGGCTTGTACCAACTTCCAAAATACCAATTGCTTGTCCTTGGCTATTTTGAACAGGCTTTAATACAAAAGACCAAGCTCCATAAGAGCTAATATCATTTTTCACTTCTACTTCTTCATTATTATTTAATACCTGTGTGTAAATATTATTATCATCCATAAGATAGAAGGGATGATATGAAGTCATAGTGTCTTCATAATCCATTAGGCCATAAATATATTTTTGGTCGCCTTTATATATAATATAGTAGTAATAAGCCTGATTTTCGTATGAAATCTTTGTCAAGTTATCCAATGATGATTTGATTTCATTGTAGCTAGAGCTATCATATTGAGAAGTTTCTTTGATTTCTTCTAAGGCTTGAATATCAATGGAAGAAGACAGTATATCGCCAAAAACATTTAACCTATTTATTATGTCAGTATTTTGGCTACTAATTGTAGCTGACAAAATGATATATGAAGCCAAGGATGTACTTATAATCGATACCAGAATTACCAAAACTGTTCTTTCAAACATTTCTTTTTTAGAAAATGATATGATAACTTTAATTAATTTAATAAGTAGATAAATAAATACAAGAATAATCTCTAAAAAACTAAACCATGCAAACAAACTATTTGGTGTAATTCTTACCTTATAATTAATAATCTCTTTTATTTCCTTGTTTTGAAGATTAAATATGTAGACCCCATTGTTATCCGTGGAGTACAATTTCGTATGGCTTAATGAAACAGTTTGAAGTATATTATCGCTATTCATTATCTCACTTGAAACACCATATGGAGAAATCATTTGAATAGATTGACTATTGAGTTCACTATAATAAACTAATCCCTGAACATACTGTAGCTTCCAAGGAATCTGGTTTTTGTTTTCAGCCAATAATGTTTTTTGTCCTTCTTTTGTAAAGCTAACAATCTCACCTGTTTTTGTGGAAACAGCAATTTCCATTGTATTTGTATCCACTGCGATAGCTGAGATTTTTTTGGTAAATTCATAGGGAATAGATGATATTTCATTGGTTTTTAGATTGATTGAATTAATAGCAAATCCATTATCCGTAATAAATGAAAATATAAGCATACCATCTTTTTCATCTAAGGATTTGATATTTCCATATTGCATTGGAGCAAAATCTTCATCAGAATAAAGTTTTTCATAAATAAGAGTCTTTTTTCCTCTACCGTAATCTTCTAACTTACTAATTCTTTCAGATTTTACTAAAGTACCCTTCCCTCCATATATAACATCTGCTATATATAAATTACCGCTGTCATCATCACACAAATCAGATGCATAGTAAAACTTAGCATCTGGTTTGTCACTACCTCCCTTAATATATTCATAAATCCTATCTTCTGAATCTATGGATAATACTGTTTTTCGTCCACCATCAATAATATAATATCTATCATTTTTTCCAGCAAATACTCCTGAAGGCCCATTAAGAGAATAGTCATAAACAACCTTATCACCATATAATGGGATATTTTTTGTGAACTCAACAAGGCAAATAAAGGTGAGTATTATTAAAAATGTAACTAGTATTCTTTTAAATAATGTATTATTGATTAAAAATTTATTCATATGCTCACCCATCTAGATTCATATTTTTGAATATGCTTATATTAAAGCTTAATCTACCATAAGCTTTTTGAGTTTTCCAATTGCACGATGTTGAAGAAATTTTGCATTACTATAGCTTATCTTCATAAGTCTTCCAACCTCTGCTGGTGAATAACCATGATAAAAACGCAAAACTATAATATCTCTTTCTCTCTCTGGTAGCTTTTCAAGGGCATTAGCCAAAGCCTCTATTTCTTCTTCTCTTATCAATTTCTCTATAAAAGGTTCAGTATTATTAGTTATATTCAATACAGCTTCAATATCTACAAGAGCTCCTTGGTTTGTCTTTCCACGATAATAGTTGCAAACCTCATTGTGTGTTATTGTATAAATCCATGTGGAAAGACTTGCTTTAGAGCTATCAAAACGATCTAAGTTTTGATAAACCTTCAAGAATACGGATGAGAGCAAATCTTCCACATCATCATTTGATACTTTTCCTCTTATATAACTATACACTTTGTCCTTATAATCTAGATATACCTGCTCCTCAAGAATAGCATCATTCATCTTTCTTACCCTCCACAGATTGGGTATCTTTTAGATATATATCACCAGCTGCAAAAATTTCTAAGTCATCATCGTAAAGTTCATATTCACCTGATTCAATACCATATCTTGACTCGGTACTTTTAATTATGTTTTCAAGGCTATTATTTTTTGCGATACGCTGAAAATCAAATATTTGTTTTAGTTTTTCCTCAATATCTCTCATATTTCAGCCCCTTATCTTATTTTACAATATCATCTACGCATACATATTTATCCTCTAAATCCCTATTAATTTCATCAAACATTTGTATGGTTTTTTCCATATAACCTTTTTTAAAATATAGGCACTTTCCAGGATCATATCCCATCATATTATCTGTTAATGCATATGCACAGGCACGACATCCACCCATACAGAGTTTCCAATAATCACAAGCCTGACAAATCGGGTTGTTCTCACGAAGCTTACCAACCGTATAAGTAACATTGTCCAAATATATGCCTTCACTAAGCAGCTGGCTAAGTGGTGTCACATGGACATTTCCCATATTGATACCATCTTGCTGTAATCTTCCACTCATTTGATTGCATGGTACAATATCTCCATTAGCAATGATTGAAACCATACCACGATTGCCTGAACAAACAGGCAATGAATCACGATATCTATGCTCTCCACCTTCAACAGGACGCAAGTGATAAGACTTAAAAGCAGGTGAGAATTGCAAAAACTGCCAAATATCAAGGCTCATTTGTGGGCTTGTATATATATAATCTTTAGCAATCTTTAGGGAGATTTTGTAATAATCTTCTAGGTCAAGACATAAATCACCACCATTTTGTATCCATCTTGGGGCTTCAGTTGTGCGAATCAATCGAAGTTCTTCTATTCCCATCTGATCAAACATTATTAGGGTCTGTAATGCTGTGTCAAGGTTGCCCTTGTGCAAATTCATCTGGATACGAACTCTAAAACCTTTTTCATGTAGAAGTTTTACTACATCTAGTGTTTTTTCCTCTATACCCTTTGTATATCTCATCCAGTCATGATGATTTAGCCCATCAAAGCTAACCTTAAAAAGCGGATAGCAATTTAGTAATATAAATTCATCAAGTATTTCTTCTGTGATAAAGGTTCCATTGGTTATAATCTCATCAATTGTAATCCTTCGTTTACAACACTCTCTAACCACATCCATAAAATTGGGATGAATCATAGGCTCTCCACCAGTTAAGGATATGGTCTGTATACCAGTCCTTTCAATCTCATCTAAGAGGTTTAAGCATTGAGTCCATGTGAATTCTGTCATAAGTGGTGCATTATCAGCAGCCATAAAGCAATGTCTACAATTTAAATTGCATTTTCCTGTTATTGTCCAATTGAGTGCTGGAAAATATCTGCTGTCACACTCTCTAACTATCTGCCAATCAGCAAGCTTGTCACCATAATCACATGGAATGCACAGGCCTTTTATCAGTAGATCCTCTAAAAGCAATGATGGTTCTATTTTAGTAATGCCATTGCATTGTATTAAAATTTCCCACTGGTCTTTTGTCAATCCAATTGCATTACGATTTCCATAATGATAATAAGCATATGGCACTAGCTTCCAGCTTCGTAGAGCAATATCATCACTTAATTTGTAATACATACGCTTTGATCCTCCCCAGTCTAGGTTCGCAGGATTTACGAAAAATTAATAGCATCAGGATGAGTGCAAGAATAAAAATAAATACTATATTTAAAAGCGTGTTTGCAATCAATACAACCTATACCTCCGTTTATATATTCATGTTTACCTTCCCATAAATTACACTTATGATTTGGTTCTAAACCTAGTAAAGTATCATCCGGCGTTCTACTCCCTCCTCCTGCCACATTGTCAAGTTCTTCATCACTTAAAGGCATCTCATGCTTATTTAAATATACGAGCGCTTCCGATCTTTCCTCCGCAGTCAGTTCGATACCATGCTCGGAAACAAACGCGTCCAGTACCGCCTCATCTTTCACTGCGAAGAGTTTCTCTCGCTGTTCGGGAGAGAGTTTCATGATTTTCTCCTGTAATGCCATATTAGATTCCTCCTTTAAATTTTATAGGTGCCCACGCATAGCCCAGGACTATGACCTACCCCGAGAACGACCGCTTCCTGGTTCTTGTGGTTCTGACCACCACCACAGTGGTGTTCCGCATATTGGGCAATGGGATATGGTGTGTGCAAGCTTCCCGTATTGCTCGCACCAATAGCAAGGTGGAGAAGGTGGATCTACGCAGCCACCACCTGCCACGTTGTCAAGCTCTTCATCACTTATTTCCCCAGTCCTTTGGTTGAGCGCTTCAAAATGTTTTCCTGCTTCTTCTTCTGTCAGTTGGAAATCATGTTCCTTTGCTAAGGAAATTAACTCTTCTACACTTCTTGCCTGCTTTGCTTTTGCGATTATTTCTTCATTGATTTCTAGCATTCTATTTCCTCCTTATCAATCCATACAGAGTTTCCAATAATCACAAGCCTACTATGACTATTGATTGTCAGGATGTTCGCAAAAATAACAACGGCTTCTATGTCTATAAGCGAATTTGCAATCATAACAACCTACACGTCGTGATTCATCTTCATTTTTACTTTCCCATAAATTACACATATGATCTGGTAAATAAGCCGTTCTTGAACT
>JAQVYQ010000003.1:31385-60974 GCA_028708575.1 Tissierellia bacterium | reverse complement strand
TTCCCTATACTTCCTTAACTATATTAATAGTAAGAGGAATAATAACAACATCCTCAGAAATGATGATACCAACAATCGTAGGCATTACAGTAGCAGGAATAATAGCATACTTCAAATCCAATCTAGTCCTATCAGTATTTGCAGGAATAACTGCAACTTATATATTAATAAATATGGGAGGATTCTAAACTTCCCAAGTTAGTATAATAAAGGCTAAAAGGGTCAATTCCCTTTTAGCCTTTACTGTAGATATGAATAAACCCGAGGATTCCTAGACTAGCTGGGAATGACAGCTTTGGTGACTGTTTGAGACCTACAGTCACTGTCATTCTTAGTCTATGCGAAGAATCTCGGGTTTTGTTTTTTACACCATAACACTAGTCTAGAATAAATAATTGATATATAAGCGAACATTTGCAGGACTTGATAGAATTCTTCAAGTCCGAAACCGTGAGCGTTATATCAATTATTTATTCGCCACTACTTATCCTTTTTATACTTCCTATAAACCTTAACCCCTACAGCCACTACAACAGCCATAATAATCAAAAATGGCAAACTATAAATTAAAGCAATAATTAAATTCTCTAATGTATATTTAAAATTGAACAAAGAATTATTAAAAGCATTTGCAAGCTTTGTTGCAAATGTGGTTTCTATAGTTTCAGCAGTTGAAAGCCTTTCTACTTCTTGTATATTAATATATACAGTAGTAAAATCTACTTTATCATCAAGAGTTATTAGGCTGGACTTTAGGTTTTCTTTTTCATATATTACTTCTGACAATTGATTTTCTAAAGCAATTATATCTTCCATTTTTTCTGCTTTCTCAAGCAGAGCAAGAAGTCTTTCTTCCTTGGTTTCTACCACCTTTAGCCTTGAATCTGTATCAGTATATTGTTTAGTAACATCTTGTTTATTAGTGCTTTCGCTTGTTAGATTCCCAAGTATGTTTAGCTCTGTCTTAAAGCTAGTAATACTATCTTTTGGCACTCTTACAGAAAACTCTCCATATCTATAACTTTTACCACTGTAATAATTATTATAGGAAATGTTTGAATACTCTACATAAGCTTTATACTTTTCTATTAACTTGTTTAATTCATCATTTGTTTCTTCAAATCCTGTAGTCTCAAAGTCTAAATAAATAGTCGTAATCACCTTTTCAGGCTCTAATGGACTTGTAGGCCCTTTACCAATACTGTCCATATCTGCTGCTGTTCCTGCTTCTGAAGGGTATTCTTCATTTACTGCTTCTTGTGGCGACGAAGGAGCACTACTTCCTAAGTCCACTTCACTTTTACTACCACTACAACCAGTCACGAATAAAAACACAAGTAAAATACTCATTAATATTGAAGCTGATCTTTTTAAGCCTTTCATATTCTCACTCCTATTCATAAATTCCATAGCTCTTTTAATAGATTATATAAAATAAATGTCTATAAATAGATACAAAATAGTTACATCTATACCAATTAGTAGAATCTCAATATTAGAGGGTTCTAAAAATATAGCAATTTTATTTTTAATGATAAAATTCTTCTACAAAGGGTATATATTAAGAAAATATCTACTATACTTTAATTTGGTTTTTCATAATGGACTTCTTCAAAGTACTAAAAAACACCTATTACTTTTGATATAAGTTATTTGAGGATACCGAATATAAAGAATAGTTTGATAAATTAATAATTTGTAGTATAATTTATATTATGATGTTTATTATTCTTTTTTGGAATAGCTAGTAGTCAGTTGGGGGGAGGTGTATCGATGGCAAAGGAGGCAATACAATCCGTCAAGGATGCAGAAGAACAAGTAAAGAAAATACTGCAAGAAGCTTCAGAAGCTTCAAAAAAATTTAAGGACCAAGCAATTGTACAAGCTGATAGTGAATATAAAGGAATTCTCCAGGAAGCAGAAGCAAGTGCTAAGGCAATAAAAGACAAAGCAATGGAAGAAGGAGAATTGATTTCTAAACCTATTTTAGAAAAAGGTAAGCTTGATACAGAAGATATCCTTAGTATTAATGAAGATGATCTAAATTCTGCAGTTAACATTATTATTGAGAGGATTGTGAACGCAAATGGCAATAGTTAAAATGAGTAAATTCGACTTGCTTGCCTTTAATTCGGATAGGGAAAATCTTCTCCATGAACTGCAAAAGTTCAATTATGTGCATTTTTTAGACTTAAAAGAGGATGTGTCTTTAGAGGACTATGATTTAAACACTGTTGAAGTACCTGAAAGCATAGTAGCTATTGATGAGAAAATAGCTAAAGTAAGAAACACACTTGAAATTCTTTCTAAATATCGTAAAAAAGAATCAGCTTTCAAGACTATGCAGGAAGGTCTTGAGACATTTGAATTTACAGAATTAGAAGAGAGAGCTTTACAAATAGAATATGATACTATTTGCAACGAGATACTCACGCTCAATAGAAATATAGATGAGTTAGGTCAAGGAATAGTTAAATCAAATGCAGATATAAGTGAATTAAGTCCATGGATTAAATTAGATACACCTATCAAAGATTTGGAATCATTTAAACAAGTTGAATTAATATTGGGTACAATTCCAAGAAAACTTGGACAAAAGGTAGAAGATGACTTGGTAACTACCGAACATACTTATTATGAAGTCTTATCAGAGGACAAGGAAAACCTTTACGTTTTAGTAATGACTTCTAAAGATGAAAACGTTTTATCCAATGAAATATTGCGAAATTGCAGTTTCTCTAATGTAAAAATAGACATTGAAGGTGAACCTGCCCTGGAAATTGCAAAAATAGAAGATAATATTAAATCTTTAAAAGAAAAGATTTCAGAAAATGAAATTAAATTAGAGAATCTTACAGAAGAACTTCCAGATCTTCAAATAGTATATGAATATTTGATGAATAGAAAGTTACGAATTACATCATCTGAAAACTTTTTAGCAACAGATACTATAAATGTAATAGAAGGATATATTCCAACAGATATGAGTGAGGAATTTACTGAAATAGTAAAGAAAACTTTAAACAATGACTGCTATATAGAATTAAAAGAAGCTGAAAAAGATGATGAAGAAGCACCAATTTTACTTAAAAACTCAAAATTTGCAAGAGCATTTGAATCACTAACAGGAATGTATGCATTACCAAAATATAATGAAGTAGATCCAACACCATTTCTCGCACCATTTTATTCATTTTTCTTTGGAATGATGGTAGCAGATGTAGGTTATGGTCTTATGCTTTTAGTTTGTACATTCTTAGTATTAAAAGTATTTAATTTAACGGAAACTCAGAAAGACACAATAAGGTTTTTCTATTATCATAGCATTTTCACCATTTTATGGGGTTTAATATATGGATCATTCTTTTCATTTTCCATACCGACTGGCATATTAGATACTGGTATACAGTATAACGAAATCTTAATTATTGCCATAATCTTTGGTATAATCCATATTTACTTTGCATTAGGAATTAATGCATATATGAGTATAAGAGATGGAAAACCATTGGATGCTCTATTTGATGTAGGATTCTGGTATATGGCCCTTACTGGTGGTATTTTGTTGCTAGTAAGCTCTGTAGCAACACTACCTGCTAATCTAGCTGCTATATCCAAGTATGTTATGATAATCGGTATGGTTGGTATAGTCTTAACAGGCGGCAGACAATCATCAAGTATTGGTGGAAGATTAGTATCAGGATTATATAGTCTTTATGGAATTTCAAGTTATGTAGGAGACTTTGTATCATATTCAAGGCTTATGGCTCTTGGATTATCAGGCGGTTTTATCGCTTCGGCAATAAATGATATGGTTGGGATGCTTTTTGATACAGGTATCATAGGGATCATATTTGGAATCGTCGTATTTGTAGTAGGTCAATTATTTAATTTATTCTTAAGTTTATTAAGTGCTTATGTACATTCTATTAGACTTACCTATGTAGAATTCTTTGGAAAATTCTACGAAGGTGGAGGGACAGCATTTAAGACATTAAGAAACAAAGCAAAATACATCAGTATAAAATAAGTTAGGAGGAATTATAAATGGCAGAATTTATGGTAAATTATGGTGGAGTAGTATGGGGAGCATTAGGTGCTGCAGTTGCAGTATTCTTATCAGGAATTGGTTCAGCAAAAGGTGTTGGAATGGTTGGTGAAGCAGCAGCGGCTTTAATGGTAGATCAATCTGAAAAATTTGGTAAATCATTAGTACTACAATTATTACCAGGTACACAAGGACTTTATGGATTTGTAATAGGATTATTAGCTTTAGGTAGTTTAAACGCAAGCATGCCGCTAGCACATGGCTTATATATATTTATGGCCTGCCTACCAGTAGGATTAAGTGGATGGTGGTCAGCAATATTTCAAGGTAGAACAGCAACAGCTGGTATTAATCTATTAGCTAAAAATGATGAGCAATCAACAAAAGGTATTATTTATGCAGTAATGGTAGAAACATATGCATTATTAGGATTTGTAATTTCATTAATTCTTTTAAATGCAGTAAGCTTCTAGAAAAAATAAGGATGTGATAGTTATGTCTAATTTAGAAAATCTTACCCAGAAGATCCTTGAAGATGGAAAATTAGAAGCTGCTAAAATAATAGAAGAGTCTAAAAAGAATAATGAGAAAATTATTAATTCTAAAGTTATCGAAGCAAATGATAAAAAGGAAAAAATCATCGATAAAGCAAATAGTGATGCACTTATGCTAAAAGATAGAATGAAATCAGAAGCTGAATTAAAAGTAAGAGATAAAAAATTAGATGCTAAACGTCAAGTTTTAGATAAAGCTTTTGAGCTAGCAAAGAAAAGGTTAAAAAATATTGATGAAGTGGATTATATTAATTTCCTTAAGAATAATATACAAGAAATAGATTTAAAAGGCTCTAATGTTTTAATTGTTCCTGAGAAATTTAAGGAAGCAATAAAGGGATTAGGATTGTACTCTAATATTTCAGAAACTGATAGTGTAGAATCTGGGTTTTTAATAAAGAATGGAAATATTGTAATGAACTACTCTTTTGAATCCCTTTTGGATTTCATGAGAGATGATATAGAAGGGGAAGTTGCAAAGACACTTTTCCAAGAATAGGAGTGATTTCATGGATAGAATGGAGTTCATTCACGGCGTTACAAGAACCAAAGTCCTTGAAACCAAACTCCTTTCAAGGGCTAAGATAGATAGAATAGTTGATGCTAAGGATATTGATGACGCATTAAAGGTTCTCAATGAGACTGAGTATTCTAATTCATTCTCAGGCCTTTCTGATGCTAATGATTATGAAAAGGTACTCTCTAATGAGCTTGTACGTATATATGATCTAATGAGAGATGTATCAGCAGATCCAGTAGTGGTAGATTTATTGGCCTTAAAATATGATTACCACAATTTAAAAGTTTTGGTAAAGGAAAATGAATACAATAAAGACTTTTCACATTTATATGTATCTGTAGGCTCGGTAGATTATAAAAAGATAAAACAAGCATACATTGAGCAAGATTTTGATGAAATCCCTATTGAGTTTGAAACTGCAATAAATGCTGCAGTTACAGACTTACAGGAAACAAAGGATCCTCAAAAAATTGATTTAATATTTGATAAATATTATTTTGAGCACTTATATAACATGGCAAATGAAACAAAGGTAGAATTATTCATAAATTATGTAAAAGATCTAATTGATTTTACAAATGTTAAATCAGCCATTAGATTAAAGAAACAAAATAAGGAATTTAAATTCTATAATGATGTAATTTTAGAAAATGGCAATATAGAAAAAGAAGAAATTCTATCTACATTTAGCGATTCAATTGATGACATGATCAACAGATTCAAAAATACAAAAATTAGTGCAAGCCTTATTATGGGTTTAGATTCATATAAGGAAACAGGAAGATTATCTGATTTTGAAAAATATATGGATGATTATCTAATGGAGTTAAACAAAGAATCAAAGCAAATTAACTTTGGACCAGAACCAATTTTTTCATATATAATAGCAAAAGAAACAGAAATCAAGACATTGAGAATAATATTGGTAGCAAAGTTAAACAATCTTTCTCCAGAAGTCATAAGGGAAAAGGTGCGTGAATTATATGTATAAAATTGGAGTAGTTGGAGACAAGGATTCAGTCCTAGCCTTTAAGGCCCTAGGTGTAGATGTATTTACAGTTACTGGCGAACATGACGCTAGAAAAACAGTTGACACCCTTGCCCGAAATCGCTATGGTATTATCTTTATTACTGAACAAATGGCAAGCTTAATTCCAGATACTATAGCAAGGTATGATAAAGAGATAATCCCTGCGGTAATTCTAATCCCTAGTAATCAGGGGACACTTAATATTGGAATGGATCGAATTAATAGAAATGTAGAAAAAGCCGTGGGAACAAATATATTATAGAAAGAGAGGGCTTATCTTGAAGGTAGGAAAAATAATAAAAGTATCAGGCCCCTTAGTAGTCGCAGAGGGGATGGATGAAGCAAATATTTATGACGTAGTTAGCGTCTCAGATGATAGATTAATAGGCGAAATTATTGAAATGAGAGGAGATAAAGCCTCTATTCAAGTATACGAAGATACAACAGGAATAGGTCCTGGAGACCCTGTATATACAACAGGAGAACCACTATCAGTAGAATTAGGACCAGGGCTAATAGAGACTATGTTTGATGGGATTCAAAGACCATTAGACAGGATGCGAGCATTAACTGGCGATTTCTTATCAAGAGGTACAGAAGTTAAATCCCTTGATAGAGAGAAAAAGTGGGAGTTTACACCAACTGTAAAAGTAGGAGATAAAGTATCACAAGGGGATATTATAGGAACAGTCCAAGAAACTCCTATAGTTCTTCAAAAAATAATGGTACCCCCTGGAGTATCAGGAGAAGTTACAGAGATAAAGGCAGGGGAATTTACAGTAGTTGATGATATTTGTATATTAGATGGAAGAAAAAATCTTCAATTGATGCAAAGATGGCCGGTAAGAAAGGGCAGAGGATATCAAAAGAAGATAAATCCTTCAGAACCTCTAGTTACAGGTCAAAGAGTTATAGATACATTTTTCCCAGTTGCTAAAGGCGGAACAGCAGCAATACCAGGTCCATTCGGTTCAGGTAAAACTGTAGTGCAACATCAACTTGCAAAATATGCAGATGCTGAGATTGTTGTATATGTAGGATGCGGCGAGCGTGGTAATGAGATGACAGACGTACTTATGGAGTTCCCAAGGTTGATTGACCCTAACACAGGACAATCTTTAATGAAGAGAACTGTACTTATTGCTAATACATCAAATATGCCAGTTGCAGCTAGAGAGGCATCTATTTATACAGGCATTACAATAGCTGAATATTTTAGAGATATGGGTTACTCAGTGGCAATAATGGCAGACTCAACATCTAGATGGGCAGAGGCTCTAAGAGAAATGTCAGGTAGACTTGAGGAAATGCCGGGAGATGAAGGTTATCCAGCATATCTTTCCTCTAGACTTGCAGCCTTCTATGAAAGAGCTGGTAAAGTAGTCTGTTTCGGTAGTGACAATAGAGAAGGTGCAGTATCAGTAATTGGTGCAGTATCACCTGCAGGTGGAGATACATCAGAACCAGTTACTCAGGCAACATTAAGAATTGCAAAAGTCTATTGGGGACTAGATTACTCTTTGTCATACCAAAGGCACTTCCCTGCTATTAACTGGTTAGAATCATATTCACTATATCAAGATAGAATGGATGACTGGATGAATCAATGCTCAGATAAACAATGTTCTATAAATAGAATAAAAGCAATGAATCTTCTGCAAGATGAATCAGAACTTCAAGAGATAGTAAGATTAGTTGGTAGAGATACATTATCGGAAGCTGATCAATTAAAACTAGAAGCTACAAAATCAATAAGAGAAGACTTCTTGCAACAAAATGCATTCCATGAAGTAGATACTTATTGCTCATTAGATAAACAAATTAAAATGCTTAAACTTGTTTTGGGCTTCTATGATGAAGGTATGAGAGCATTAGACTCAGGTGTCTATCTAAAAGATATTGAAAATATGGAAGTAAGAGAAAAGATATCAAGAGCAAAATATATTAGAGAAGATGACATAGATCAAATAGACCAAATACAAAAAGAGCTAAAGGAAGAAATAGACGAATTAATAAGCAAAGGAGGTATCCTTGATGCTTAAAGAATATAAGACAGTAAGTGAAGTAGTTGGACCCTTGATGATTGTTGAGGGAGTTGAAGGTGTTAAATATGAAGAACTAGTTGAAATTGAACTTCAAACTGGTGAAAAAAGAAGAGGTAGAGTACTAGAAATCAATGAAGATAAAGCCATGATTCAACTCTTCGAAGGTTCTACTGGTATAAACTTAAAAGGTACAACTGCAAGATTTTTAGGAAGACCTCTTGAATTAGGGGTTTCTACTGACATGATAGGAAGAATATTTGATGGACTTGGAAGACCTATAGACAACGGACCAAAGACTATTCCGGAAAAGAAAATAGATATCAATGGTGTTCCTATAAACCCAGTATCAAGAGACTATCCTGATGAATTCATTCAAACAGGTATATCATGTATCGATGGTCTTAATACACTAGTTAGAGGACAAAAGCTTCCAATATTCTCAGGTTCAGGTTTACCTCATAACCACTTAGCAGCACAGATTGCAAGACAAGCAAATGTATTAGGAACAGATACTAAGTTTGCCGTAGTTTTCGCTGCAATGGGTATTACATTTGAAGAGGCATCATTCTTTATGGAAGACTTTACAAAAACAGGTGCTATTGATAGAGCAGTACTTTTCATGAACTTAGCTAATGACCCTGCAATTGAAAGACTAGCAACTCCAAAGATGGCTCTTACATGTGCTGAATATCTAGCATTTGAAAATGATATGCACGTACTTGTTATTATGACAGATATGACTACCTATGCAGAAGCACTTAGAGAAACATCTGCAGCTAGAAAAGAAGTTCCAGGTAGACAAGGATATCCAGGATATTTATACACAGACCTTGCAAACATATATGAAAGAGCTGGTAGAATCAGAGGTAGAAACGGTTCTATTACACAAATTCCTATACTTACAATGCCTGAAGATGATATCACACATCCTATACCTGACTTAACAGGGTATATTACAGAAGGACAGATAATTCTTTCCAGAGATCTTTACAAGAGAGGGCTGGAACCACCAATAAATGTAGTTCCTTCATTATCAAGACTTAAGGATAAGGGTATTGGTGTAGGCAAGACTAGAGAAGACCATGCTGATACAATGAACCAATTGTTTGCAGCCTATACAGCAGGTAGAGAAGCTAGAGAATTAGCTACAATCCTTGGGGAATCAGCATTATCGGATTCAGACAAGGCTTTTTCAAAGTTTGCTGAAGAATTTGATAAAAAATATGTAAATCAAGGATATAATAACAATAGGCCTATAGAAGAAACATTAAACTTAGGTTGGGAATTATTAAAAATAGTTCCAAGATCTGAACTTAAGAGAATTGATGATGATTTAATAGATAAATATCTTCCACAGGATGATAAAGGGGTTGAGTAGATGGCTAAGCTGAATGTTAACCCTACTCGTATGGAGCTATCCACACTTAAAATAAGATTAGTTACTGCAAAACGAGGCCATAAGCTATTAAAAGACAAACAAGATGAGCTTATGAGAAGATTCATCGAGTTAATAAAGAAAAACAAACAATTAAGAGTAGATGTTGAAAAGGAGCTTGGAGATTCATTTAAAGAATTCCTACAAGCTAGCGCAGTAATGTCTCCTGAGATGATGGAAGAAGCAGTTGCCATACCTAAAGAAGAAATTACATTAGATGTAAAAAAGAAAAACATTATGAGTGTAAATGTGCCAATTATGACCTTTAAGAGGAAATTAGAAGATGACCAGGGTAGTATATATCCATATGGCCTAGCACAAACTTCTTCAGAATTAGATGATGCAATATCTAAATTATATAATATAATGCCAAAATTATTGGAATTAGCTCAAGTAGAAAAAGCTTGTCAGCTAATGGCAGATGAAATTGAAGGCACAAGAAGAAGAGTAAATGCACTGGAATATAGAACAATACCAGATTTAGAAGAAACCATAAGATTCATAAGAATGAAGCTAGATGAAAATGAAAGAAGTACAATTACACGATTGATGAAAGTAAAAGATATGATTAAATAGTAACAAAACAAGAGGCTAAAAAGGAATAACCCTTTTAGCCTCTTGTTTTTTCATATTTTGGTGATCGATATTGGGTTCGAACCAATGACCTCCACGATGTCAACGTGGCACTCTGCCAACTGAGCTAATCGATCAAATTATAGAATCTAATATTACTATAGTAGCATAGGAATCAATTTATATCAACGAGATTAAATGATTATATGAATTATTAGTTCTTGAAATTATTGATATACTGGTATAATATAATAATGTGGACTTTATAGATTAAAGGAGACATATTGTCTCCTTTTTTTACGTATAATAAAAAGAGGTAAAGGGGTTGATTATTTGGAAAATGTTACAGAACCTTTTTTATTAACATTAATCGTGGGATTAACTATGGGATTAGGTAGTATATTATCCTTTTTTATTTCATCTACAAATAAAAGGGCAATGTCTCTAGCCATGAGTTTTTCTGCAGGAATTATGATATATATTGCATTTATGGAGATACTTCCAGAAGGTATTCATCATATAGAGGATTACCTTGGTGAGCGGTTTGGCTATATTGGGCAAGTATGGTTTTTTGGTGGTATGTTTTTTACAGCCATACTTGAAGGAATAACCCATATTTTCTCAGGAGAAGTACACTCTCATGGACATGATCACTATCATGAAAATGAAGATGGACATTTAGCCAATCTAGGGCTTATGTCTGCACTAGCTATAGGAATACATAATATTCCTGAAGGGTTAGCCCTATTCACAGCTGGCTTTAATGATGTAACAGTGGCATATCCAGTAGCAGCAGCAATAATAATTCACAATATTCCTTTAGGTATGGCAATATCACTACCAATAGCCTATTCCACAGGAAGTAAATTAAAAGCATTTATATATACATTGTTAGTAGGTTTAATGCAACCCCTTGGTGCAGTAATAGGATATGTTTTTTTATCTAATAATCATAATGATTTGATATTCGGAATCTTATTTTCAATGGTTGCAGGTATTATGGTGTTTGTTTCCTTAGATGAATTATTGCCAGCATCTCAAAGAGCCGAAGATCATCATATTTCTGTATACGGAGCAATACTAGGCATGATAGTTATGGCAATAGCACTAAACCTATTAGGTGGACACGGGCATTAGGATAGTGAAGAGTGAAGAAATGATAAAAAGGAACCGACCCCTTTTATCATTTTATGAAAGAGACGCATTCTTTATAAAATGTTTACTATATTCTATTATCATAAGTAGTAAACTAGTTAATAAAAGGAGGATGATTCTATGGATTTGTCAGTAGCTTCTTTATTAGCATTTTTAGCAGGACTGGTAGCATTGTATATAATCGGACTTTTGTTAGTAATACCATTAAAATTTTTAATTAAACTATTGATAAATGCAATAATGGGAGGAGTCCTATTGTTTGTATTCAACATAATAGCTGGGTTCTTTGGATTAAATATTATAATTAATCCGTTCAATGCCCTAATTGTAGGGATACTTGGAGTCCCAGGAGTAATACTATTATTGATTCTGAAGTTTATATTATAGCGGTTAAGGGTTAGCATATTTGCAAAAATTTCTAAAATATGATACCCTTTAATGAGAAAACTTTTATCAGGAAATTATATATTTCTGATATAGTATAAAAGACATAGGAAAAGGTAGGTGTATCCAAATGAGTAATTATGTAATGAATATAGAACCAAGAGAAGACGTTGGTTCTAATAAGGTTAGGAAATTAAGGACTGAAAATATTATCCCGGCAGTAATATATTCTAGAGGTGAAGAAACAAAGACAGTTTCAATAGATGAATTGGAATTTGTAAAGATTTATGCGAAAGCAGGTCAATCATCAATAGTAGATTTAAAACTAAACGGAGAAACTATGCCAGTTGTAGTTAAAGACGTTCAAAAACATCCTACAAAGAATAAGGTAATGCATATTGATTTCCAAAAAATAAGTATGGACGAAAAATTAAAAATGTTTATCCCTATTGTATTAATAAATAGAGATAGTATTAAATTGCAACCATCAACTTTAGTTCAACAAATGGATCAACTTGAAATTGAATGTTTACCAGGTGTATTACCTAAATCAGCAACAGTTGATGTTGCAGACTTAGATTTTGCAACACCAATATATGTTAAAGATTTAAATGTTGCACAAACAGAAGGAATAACAATACTTATAGATAATGAAGAAATAGTTTGTTCATTACTTCCACCAACAGTAGAAACTGAAGGAGACCAAGAAGGTCAAGAAGGTCAAGAAGCAACACAACCAGAAGTAATTGGAGAAAAAACTGAAGCTGAATAATTTATTAAAAAAAGACAGATAAATTTTATTATTTGTCTTTTTTTTAAAATACTTACCCCTAATTAAGCACTTTGTTGAAGCTTTTGAATAATATATTAATAAGTGCAAAAACAAAATAACATTGCAAGGGGTGGTATGATGTATTGCAAGATTTGTGGCGAAGATAGGAAGGGTTTTAGAATTTTTGGATTATATATGTGTAAAGAGTGTTTCAATGAACTAGCCTTTACGTCAGTTGTAGATGATAAATACGATATATATAAAAATCTAGTAAGAATACTTTTAAGCTACTACATAAGTGATAAGCAAAGGCTCAGTCCAAGAGGAATTTAATCAATCACAAACCCTGTATTTATTACAGGGTTTGATTTTTTTTGGTTGGGAATAACAACTAGGAAATAGGGAATGGATAAGAGCTAAGAGATAAGAGCTAAGAGCTAAGAACTAAGAGCGAAGAGTGGCTAAGGTCTAGACTTTGAAGAATAAACCCGAGATTCCTCGACAAGATCATCCCACAAGGGGGTACGCGGTGGAATGACAGTTACGAGAGGCTTATGGTAATGGAAAATATAAGAAAGCTATAGAATTCTTCAAATCTGAAACAGTGAACGTTTTTCTATTATCATAAGCCGGCCTTCCTATTACAAGCTAGTTGAAATAAATGTTTACATATATTAATACAAGGTATATAATATCTACATTTCAATAAATAAAGTAATCTATTAGGAGGTTGATATTTGAAGATGAAGACACCCGTTTTAGAAGCACTAGATAATCTAAAAAAGGAAAATAGCGTATCATTTCATATGCCAGGTCATAAAGGCAAAAACACATTGATTAATTGGGGGGACTATATCCCCTTTATAGACACTACTGAAGTTACAGGTATGGACAATCTTCTGGAGCCACGAGGTGTTATCCAAGAATCTCAGGAAAATGCGGCAAAAGTGTTTGGAGCAAAGGCCACATATTATGGAGTAAATGGTTCTACGGGAAGTAATTATATAGCATTAGCAACCATAACAAAACCTGGAGATAAAGTATTAGTTCAAAGGAACTGTCATAAATCAATTTACAATGGAATGGTCTTAAATAGATTAACTCCTGTGTATCTTTATCCAGAATACAATGAAAACTACAATATTATAACGGGTGTATATCCAGAGGAAATAGATAAAATATTAACTGAACAACCTGATATCAAAGCAGTTGTCTTGACATATCCAAACTATTATGGATTATGCTCAGACCTAAAGACAATAGCTGATATTATCCATAAACACAATAAAGTATTAATGGTAGATGAGGCACATGGACCCCATATGACTTTCTCAGATAAATCACCTATATCAGCCCTACAAGCAGGTGCAGATATAGTAATTCATAGTACTCACAAGACATTACCTAGTTTTACTCAGACCTCATTGTTACATGTTGGTTCGGATAGAATAGATTTAAATAAATTAAGAGATAGATATCAACTATTTACAACAACAAGCCCATCATATTTATTTACCCTTTCAAATGAAATATCTATAGCCTATATGGATAGCCAAGAAGGTAGAGAAAAATTAGATTGGAATATTGAAAAAGCAAAAGAAGTTATTCAAAGATTAAATAAAGTAGATAGAGTAAAAGTATTTACAGGAGATCCTACAGACAAAACAATATTTGGAATAGATATTGCAAAGATACTAATAAGCATAGATGGAATGAAAGGATCCCAAATAAAGAAAAAATTACTCTCTGATTACAATATAAGATTAGAAATGTCTGATTATTACTATGCATTGGCATATATCAGTCCAATGAATACTGATGAAGACTATGAAAGACTAGTTGCAGCAATAGAGGACATGGCAAAGAATGCTCCTTACCAAGAAATTAACTATATAAGCATTGAAATGCCAGAGCCAAAGCTTATAATGAGTCCAGCTCAAGCATATTATAGTCATAAAATGCAGGTTGAATTAAAGGATGCCATAGGCAAAGTAGCAGCAGCCCCAGTTATACCATATCCACCAGGAGTACCATTAATTCATGCAGGGGAAGAATTTACAAAGGCAATCTACGATTATATATTACTCCTTATGGAAAATGGATTAGAAATAGTAGGATTGATGGGAAATGAAAAAGACCATATAATAGTAGTAGAATAATTTCAGCTATTTTGTTACTATTTACAGTTAATAACAGTATGTTAAGAAAAATGATAAAAATACTAAGGAAACATTTGCAGGAGTGACTATAATTCTTAGCGAATGGAAGATAAAAATACGTTAAGCAGCTTTCATGACCCTAAAGATAGACCACAGAGAGAATTGAAAGATGTAGGGTTTTGTCTGGAATGAGCTTTAGAATTATTCATCTCCGAAACAGTGAGTGTGTATTTTTATCATTTTTCGTTTTTACGCAATTAGGTCGCTGTGAATAGTAACATTATTTTGCTTATTTAACTTGAGAATAGTAACAAATAAATAGTTTTCTATGATAAAATAACAATCATAGGAAGCTATTTTTAAGTTAGGTGATATTTTGAGTAAAAGCATAATTTACATATTACATTTCGCAATATATACAATATTACTTCTATTCTTTGGAAAAGGTGGATTTAAAAAAACCAATAATGCCAGGGACTTTTTTGTTGCCAACAATTCATTTGGAGTAATGCAAAGTGTATTTACATATTGCGCTACTTGGTTTAGTGCAGCTTCAATGCAAGGAGTAACAGGAAATGTATATGCATATGGTATCAGTACAATACTATATTCAATCGCACCTTGGTTTTTTGGTGCCATTTTACATATTATTTTATCTACAAAACTAAAAGACTATAATGTCATTACTGTGCCAGAGTTTTTAAAAATAAGATATAATAGCAAATCCCTACAAGTTCTTGGTGGATTATTAGTGGTAATTACATACACCCTTTATATAATCATTCAAGTTGCAGGATTTGGAATAGTAATATCTGAACTATTAAATATAAATTACTTTATTTCCATTTTGTTAATATATCTATTTATCATATATACAACATTTGGTGGCTTGTTTTCAGTAGCCAGAACCCATATATTGAATCTTACATTAGTAATTGTAAGTATAATTGCTTCTGCAGCTATTGTACTAGAAGCTGTAGGGGGTTTAGAAGTTTTATTTGAAAGTGCCGCCCTAATTAATACAAAACCATTTACAGACTTTACTTATGTAACAGAATCTAGTGGCTTGCTTCACCCATTTGCAAAAGGTCAAATGCCAGCCTCAGTAATATTCATGTCTTTTTTTGGCTGGGGTTTAGGCTTATCAACTAATCCTCAATATGCCACTCGCATTATTTCAGCAAAAGATAGAAAAACTGCAAAGAAAATGATTATATATTCCTTAATAATCCTAAGTATTTTATATTTTGGCCTTATTATTATAGGCTTAGGTGCCAGAGTGCTAGTTCCTACTATAGAATCAATAAGTTCAGTAGATGAAGTATTTCCTTATTTGATTAATAACACAATATATTCACCTTTTAGTGGGCTAATCCTTATTGGAATATGTGCAGCACCAATATCTACTGCAAATTCACAGCTATTATTAGCTTCAAGTGGTTTTACATATGATATTTACAAAAATCTAACCAACAAGAATATAGGGGATAATAAATTTCTGAACATAAATAGAATATTTATATTTATAGTGGCAACTATAGCTTTGATATTAGCAGTTGAACCACCACAAAGCCTTTTAGAATATGGAGGATACTTATGGGGATTTTTCTCCTCAACATTCCTTGCTCCACTATACGGAGGATTATTCTGGAAAAGAGCTACAAAACAAGGGGCAATAGCTTCCTTTATAGCAGGGATAATAACCCTTATTATTTTCATAATTAAAGGTTCAAAATATCCTTCCTTACCTGGTGTTATTGTATCTGGAATTACTTTTTATATAGTAAGTACCTATTATCATCACAAGGGAAGTGCCAAAGATGAGAAATGATATCGAAAATAAAATACTAATTCCCTTTATGCTCTTATTAATTTTATCTATCCTAACATTAACCACTATATCCATAGCAAATAACTATGAATTAGTATTAGCTAGTGAAATTGAAAATTCCACAAGAGAAATAAAAAACATAGTTTTGCTAATGGACGATATTAACAATAAAATTCATGATGAAGAAGAAGCTAAGGAATTCATATTAAATAATTTAATAGAATCAAAAAATGAAAACTTCTTCATTATAAGTAATAGGGAGTTTTTAATAAGAAGTGACAGTATTGATGATAAATCCATTGATTCAGATGATTTTTTAATTACATATGAACAATATGAAAAATACGATTGGACATTAGGCTATGCTTTAGAAAAGAGCTCATTTTTTTATGAAGTTTTAGACAATGAAAAGAATCTAATATTAGCTGCTATAATAGTAATGATAATTTCTATGCAAATAACTATAATCGTTTCATACAATATTTCAAAACCAATAAAACAATTGGCAATTTATTGTGATAAGATTATTGATAGTAGTAGTTTTCAAGAGAAGATTGATGTAAAAAGAAGTGACGAAATTGGCACATTATCAGAAGCTCTTAATAATATGATTTGGCGATTGGAAGAAAATAACGAAAGATTAATCGAGCTGAAATCACTTTCTACTATTGGACAATTTGCTGCAGGTATAGCTCATGAAATAAGGAATCCATTAACAGGTATGAAGACCAGCATACAAGTCTTAAAATACAGATTATGTAAAGAAGACAATTCAACCAATGGGAAGTTGTTTGATGGAGTCATCAATGAAATAGACAGAATAAATGAGCTAGTTACTGGCCTCTTGGATTTTTCAAGACCAAGAGCTCCAGCATTCCAAGAGACTAAGATTTTGAATGTTATAGATAAGACTTTGAAAGGGATTAACAAAGCATCTGAAGGTAAAAGCATCAAAATTGATTTAAGATACAAAGAAGATATAATAATTTGGGCAGACAACTCCCATATAGAGCAAGTGTTTTTAAATATATTAAATAATGCTATTAACTCTATTAAAAGCCGAGGAATTATAAACATCATAATAAATAGACTTGGGAATGATGATAATGATTTAGTTGAAATACAAATTCAGGATAATGGATGTGGTATAGATGAGGAAAACTTAAAGAAAATTTTTAACCCTTTCTTTACCACTAGAAATAAGGGAACTGGTCTAGGATTGTCAATTGTATATGAGCTGGTTAAAATAAACAAAGGGAAAATAAAAATTAACAGCATATTAAATGAAGGAACAAATGTAATAATGGAATTTCCAATACATGGAGTTGATAAAAATGAAGACAAAAATCTTAATAATTGATGATGAGGAAATGATTAGATTGTCCTTAGGTGAAGGCCTAAAAGACATGAATTATAGTGTAGCTACAGTATCTAATGGAAAAGATGCTTTAGAAGAAGTAAAGAAATTTGCACCCCATGTTGCTTTACTTGACATGAAATTAGGTGATGAAAACGGATTAGATATACTTCCAAGGATAAAGAAATATGATATTGATATTGAAGTTGTAATAATGACAGCCTACGGAGATATAGCATCAGCTGTTAAAGCAATGAAACTAGGAGCGTTTGATTATATAAATAAACCTTTTGATTTGGAAGAGATAGATATTATCATCAAGAGAATCATAGACAAGAAAGAACTTCAAAACAAAGTATTTATTCTTGAAAAGTCAAAAAAGGAAAAATTATATGGGGAGAATCTTATTGGTCAGCATCCCCTTATGCAACAAGTCATTGAAAAAATAGAAATAATATCAGAGAATGATGATGTAACAGTTTTAATTAGGGGAGAAACTGGAACTGGTAAGGATGTTGTAGCATCAGCTATACATAATAATAGCATCAGAAAAAATAATAATATGATAAAAATCAATTGTGCCTCAACACCAGAACATCTTATGGAAAGTGAATTCTTTGGATTTGAAAAAGGTTCATTTACTGGAGCAAATACAAGAAAAAAAGGACTTATGGAGATAGTTGATGGTGGAACTGTATTTTTAGACGAAATAGGTGAAATGCCTATGAATATGCAATCAAAATTACTTACCTTTATTGAGGATAAAAAGTTTAGAAGAGTGGGTGGTTTAGAGGATATAGAAGTTGATGTTAGGATAATAGCAGCAACCAATAAAAATCTAGAAGAAGCCATTGAAAACAATGAATTTAGAAAGGATTTATACTATCGATTAAATGTTATTTCCATTTATCTTCCACCCCTAAAAGAAAGAGGTCAAGATATAATTCTATTGGCCACCAGATTTTTAGAAAAGTACAATAAGAAATACAATAAAAATATAGATGGCTTTACAGAAGAAGCAAAGGATAAACTTTTAAACTATGAATGGCGTGGGAATGTAAGGGAGCTAAAAAATGTATTAGAAAGAGCTGTATTATTAGGAGATGGTGAAAGCATAACAGCTAAGGATTTGCCATTAACAAATAAGAGGCATGCAAACATACATTATAATATAGATAATAGGGTAGAAAAAAACAAATTATTAAATCCAAATTATTCTTTAGAAGAAGAAGTTGAAAATATGGAAAAGAAGTATATAAAAATTGCTTTGGAGGAGAGCGGAAATAACTATACAAAAGCTGCAGAAATTTTAGGATTAAGTAGATATGCTTTAAAAAGAAGATTAGAAAAATATTTTTAATATAGAGATAAAAAATGAGCGATTTGCAATTCAGTTGTGCAAAATCGCTCATTTTATGTGCGGAAACGAACAAATAGGACTATGAAAAGAATTATTATAAAATACAATCCTCATAAATCAGACAATTCAAGAAAACAAGAATATGGTATGGAATTTGCAATATATAATACATAAGTAGTTAAATAAAAAAGATATGGAGGTATGACAAATGTATAAGGTAGATTTAAACAGTGACATTGGTGAAAGTTTTGGCAACTATAAGTTAGGCTTAGATGAAGAAGTAGCAAAATATATTTCATCTGCTAATATTGCTTGTGGTTGGCACGCTGGAGATCCAATGGTAATGGCAAAAACAATTGATATTGCAGTCTTGGAGAATATTGCCATAGGCGCTCATCCAGGATTTCCAGACCTAATGGGATTTGGTAGAAGGAATATGAATGTAACTGCAGATGAAGCCAAGAACTACATTAAGTACCAAATAGGTGCCTTATGGGCTTTTGCAAAAAGCAAAGGGGCAAAATTACAACATGTGAAAACACATGGAGCTTTTTATAATATGGCTGCTAAAGATCCGGTATTAGCAGAGGCCATAGCGCAAGCAGTATATGAAGTTGATAAAGATTTAATACTACTTGGTTTAGCAAATAGCCAAATGATAAATGCTGGTAAAAAAGTAGGCTTAAGAGTTGCAAATGAAGTGTTTGCGGATAGAGCATATAATACTGATGGCACTTTAGTTTCAAGACTAATAGAGGGTGCTGTAATTCATGATAAGGATATTGCCATATCAAGAGTTGTTAGAATGGTTAAAGAAGGTAAAGTGGAGGCCATAAACGGAGAGGATATAGATATTAAAGCAGATAGTATCTGTGTTCATGGAGACAATCCTCAAGCAGTAGAATTTGTTAAAAATATTAGACAAGTATTAGAAAAAGAAGGCGTTGATATAATACCAATAGGAGGTTTTATAAATGACTAAAAAAAATAAATCCGAATTAAGTGTTTTATTAGGTGCAGCCTTTTTAATGGCAACTTCAGCCATAGGACCTGGATTTTTAACACAAACCGCAACATTTACAGAACAATTTCAAGCCAATTTTGGTTTCGCAATTTTTATTTGTATTGTAATGGCTTTGATTGTGCAACTAAATGTATGGAGAGTTATTGGCATTACTGGTTTAAGAGCTCAAGATATTGCAAACAAGGTATTCCCTGGACTGGGATATCTAATAGCTTTTTTAGTAGCTTTAGGTGGTTTAGTATTTAATATAGGTAATGTTGGTGGAGCAGGTCTAGGATTAAATGTTTTATTTGGTTTAGATATACGAGTTGCAACTGCAATAGGTGGAATTTCAGGAATGCTACTCTTTGCATCTAAAAATGCTAAGTCCATAATGGATAGAGTAACAAATATACTGGGAATATTAATGATAGTTGTTACTACTGTATCAGCTGTTGCAAGTAATCCTCCAGTAGGAGTAGCAATTCAAAAAACTCTTATGCCTGAAAATATAAATGCTCTTTTATTTCCAATCTTAACTCTATTAGGTGGAACTGTAGGAGGATATATAGTGTTTTCTGGAGGACATAGATTAGTAGATGCAGGAATTACAGGTAAAGAGAACATTAAAGATATAGACAAAAGTGCTTCTACAGGTATTCTTGTATCTTCAATTATGAGAGTAATATTCTTCTTATTAGTATTAGGAGTAGTTTCAAAAGGTATTGCATTAGAATCAACAAATCCTGCAGCATCTGCATTTCAAAATGCAGCTGGGAATGTAGGATATAAATTCTTTGGTGTAGTATTGTTCTCAGCATCTGTAAGTTCTGTTATAGGAGCAGCTTATACATCTGTATCCTTTTTAAAGACCTTTAGCAAAGTTATTGAAGAAAATGAAAATAAATTCATTATAGGCTTTATAGCATTATCTACTGTAATAATGGTATTTATAGGCCAACCTGCATCACTATTGGTTTTAGCAGGATCATTAAATGGACTTATATTACCAATAACACTAGGAACTATGCTAATTGCATCAGTAAAAAAAGAAATAGTAGGGGATTATCAACATCCAAAGCTTTTATTAATATTAGGAATAATAATCGTAATAGCAACAGCATATACTGGCTTTTTATCTCTTCAAAACATAACAAAATTATTTTAGTAAATAGTTAGGGGGGAAATCAATGTATGAAAAGACAAAATACCTAGTTTCAGGCGATAGTGCCATAACTATGGAGTTTGGAAATAGCATTACAGACCAGATAAATAGAAAGATTAGAGCTGTTTCTTTATCTCTAGAAAAGTCCAATACTGAAGGAATCGTTGAAATAGTGCCTACTTATCGTTCTTTAATGATTCATTACGATCCATTAGTACTGAAATATGAAGAACTATTAGAAAAGCTTAAAGAACTAGAAAAAAATATCGATAATATTGAACTCCCTGCCCCTGAAGTAATAGAAATACCTACTTTATATGGTGGGGAATATGGACCTGATATAGAAAATGTTGCAACTCATAATAATATTTCTGTTGAAGAAGTAATCAAGATCCACACTTCTCAAGAGTATCTTATCTATATGTTAGGATTTACTCCAGGATTCCCTTATTTAGGTGGCATGGATAAGAAAATAGCCACTCCGAGACTTCAATCACCTAGAACAAAGATACCTGGGGGGTCTGTAGGTATAGCAGGAGAACAAACAGGCATATATCCAATAGATAGCCCAGGAGGATGGCAACTAATTGGCAGAACACCTCTAGAATTATTTGCACCAAATAGGGAAGACGCCATATTATTAAAGGCAGGAAATTATATTTCCTTTAAGAGTATTACTGAAGATGAATATCTAAAAATTCAAGAAGAATTGGAAAAGGGAACCTATAAATATAAACGCTATCCTAAGCAGGATGGAGGTGTGAATCATGGGGAAAATTAAGATATTAAATCCAGGAATGATGACAACAGTACAGGATTTAGGCAGAATTGGCTACCAACAATTTGGTGTATCAGTTTCTGGTGCAATGGATCAAATAGCAGCAATACTAGCAAATGTTCTAGTTGGCAATAAAGACAATGAAGGATTGCTAGAGGTCACTATAATGGGGCCAAAGATTGAATTTCAAGATACATGCCTTGTAGCCATAACTGGTGGTGATTTACAGCCCTTAATCAATAATAATCCAATAGATATGAATAAAAGCGTAAAAGCAAATAAGGGCGATATTTTGTCATTTAGAGGAATTAAAAAAGGATGTAGATCTTATATTGGATTTAGTGGTGGTATTGATGTACCTGTTGTAATGGGAAGTAAATCTACATTTCTTAAGGCGAAAATAGGTGGATTTGAAGGAAGAGTTCTAAAGGCCAACGACATACTGTCAATAGGTAATATAAATACTTCAATCAATGATTTATCCGGCATACAAGTGCCTGCTGATTTCTATAACTATGGAGGAAAAAATATAGAACTAAGAATGGTATTAGGGCCACAGGATGATTATTTTTCTCAAGAAGGAATAGAAACCCTATTTTCTAGTGAATATGTAGTTACAAATAACAGCGATAGAATGGGTTACACTTTAGAAGGTCCTCTGATCAAGCATAAAGAAGGGGCAGATATTATATCGGATGGTATATCCATGGGTGCTGTACAGGTTCCAAACAAAGGAACTCCCATAATCATGATGGCAGATAGACAGACAACTGGAGGATATACAAAAATCGGTAATATAATAACAGCCGATTTGCCAAAAGTAGCCCAAGCAAAACCAGGAGATAAAATACGGTTTAAAAAGTCATCAATTGAAGAAGCCCAGGATTCAATAAAAGAGCTTCAAAATAAATTCCTACAATTAGACAAAGAAATAAAGAGACAAAAAGAATCAAAACGAGAAATTATAAAGACATCAAACTGGGATATAAAAGTTAATGGTATATCATATTCAGTAAAAGTAGAAGAACTAAAAAATTAATGAAAGGGGATCACATATGAATAACTATCATGATTTATCACCAAAAGAAGTAAGAAAACTAATAAGAGATGAAGTCATAAAAGTCCCTACTGCTGGTATGGCCGGTGGCTACGCTCAAGCTAATCTGGTAATACTTCCTAAGGAAAATGCAGATGATTTTAAAAGCTTTGCAGAAAAAAATCCTAAACCATGTCCTATATTAGAGATAACAGAGCCAGGAAGTTTTATTACAAAAAGAGTAGCTGATAATGCAAATATTATTACTGATATACCAAAATATTTCATCTATAAAGATGGGGTTAAAGTTGATGAAGTATATAATGCAGAAAAATATTGGCGTGATGACATGGTTTGTTTCCTTATAGGTTGTAGCTTTTCCTTTGAAGAAGCTATGATAAGACAAGGAATAGATGTTAGACATATAAGTATGGGTTGCAATGTACCAATGTATAAGACCAATATTGCCGCTGAACCTGCAGGAATATTCAATGGACCTTTCGTTGTTAGTATGAGGCCTATGAAAGAAGAAGATGTTGAAAAAGCATATGAAATAACAGGAAAATTCCCACATGTTCACGGAGCACCAATACATGCAGGAAATCCAGAAGACATAGGTATAAAAGACATAAATAAACCTGATTATGGAGATGCAGTTGAAATAAGAGAAGGGGAAGTACCAGTTTTTTGGGCATGTGGAGTTACACCTCAAGCTGCTATAGAAAATGCAAAACCTGAAATAGTTATTACTCACGCTCCAGGACATATGTTTATAACAGATATTCTAAATGAAGAAATAGAAGAAAAATTATTCTAAAGTGAGAAAAAAATAGCTTTCATAGAACATAAGAAAAATAATAAAAATACTAAGTGAACATTTGCAGGACACGACAATAATTTTTAGCTGGAATGAGCTTTAGAATTATTCGTGTTCCAAACAGTGAGCGGTATTTTTATTATTTTTTATGTCTTTAACTGCGAATGGTAACAAAAAAATAGCTTTCTATGATAAAATAAGAATCATAGTAAGCTATTTTTTATTGCAGAAGAGTAAGGAGAGGAACAATTTGGCCAAGGGTAAGTTAATAGTCATAGAGAGTGGCACTGATGCAAGTGGGAAAGCCACCCAAACACAATTACTTTATAATAGATTAGCTGAGGAGAATTATAGAGTTAGAAAGATATCATTTCCTGATTATGATAGTGAATCCTCATCATTAGTTAAAATGTATTTAAGAGGTGACTTTGGTCATGACCCAAATGATGTCAATGGATATATTACATCAACATTCTTCGCTGTTGATAGATTTGCATCCTTTACAACTAAATGGGGGGACTTTTACAATAGTGGTGGAATAATCATCTGTGATAGATATACTACATCCAATATGGTACATCAAGGTGCAAAATTAGAAGCAGAAGAGAAAGATAAATTTCTTGACTGGTTAGCAGATTTGGAATTTAATTTATATGGACTTCCAACACCAGATAAAGTATTTTTCTTAAATGTACCACCAACACTTAGCAACGAATTAATGAAGAATCGATTAAATAAAATTACTGGTCAAAAAGAGAAAGACATTCATGAAAATGATTCAGACTACCTTATTAAATCATACAATCATTCACTGTACGTAGCAGAGAAATATAATTGGGTAAACATTCAGTGTATAAATAATAATACATTAAGACCAATTCAAGATATTCATGAAGAAATATACAATCAATTAAAACAGATACTATAAATTACTTGATTTACTAAATTGTGGTATAATGAACGGAGTGAATTTCATCATAAATTACCTTGCGCCAACGGCGTTTAATTCGAAATTTATGATATAATAAGCCTAATCATAAAATAAGGAGTGAGAAGCGTGAAACTTATAATAGCAATAGTACAAGATCAGGACTCACCAAGTTTGGTACAAGACCTGACTAATAAAGAGTATAGAGTAACAAAGTTAGCATCAACAGGAGGATTTCTTAAGGCTGGAAATACAACACTATTAATAGGCGTTGAGGATAATCAAGTTGATGAAGTTACCCAAATTATTGAAGACAATTGCAAAACAAGGGATTTTACCACTTCCTTATTATCAGTAACAACCCCTGGGGACACATATATGCCATATCCATTGCTTGTAAAAGTTGGAGGGGCTTCAGTATTTGTAATAGATGTAGAAAAATATTTGAGAGTTTAATGGTGGTTTTATGGATTTCACACAAATAATGGGTCACGAAAAGGCAATAGAAACCCTAAAGAGAGAAATTACTAATAATACAATTAGTCATAGCTATATATTTGAAGGAGAAGAGGGTTTAGGAAAAAAGCAAGTAGCTTTAAGCTTTGCAAAAACCCTACTTTGTAAAGAACAAAACCAAGATCCTTGCAATAAATGTACTTCATGTACCAAGTTTGAAAGTGGCAATCATCCAGATTTATTTATTATTGAACCAGAAAAAGGATTAATAAAAAAAGGAATAGTAGAAGAATTAATAAAAAAAGTATCCACAGCCCCATTTGAATCCCTTAGAAAAGTATTTATTATAGATGATAGTCATCTGATGAATAAGGAAGGGATGAACGCACTCTTAAAAACTTTGGAAGAACCGCCAGAGTATATAAATATTATACTAATTACAGCTAATGTAAACCAAATGTTGCCAACTATATTGTCACGCTGCCAAAGGTTGAAATTTTATCCTATTGAACCTGAAAAGATTACTGAAATGCTAGTCAAATCATATGGAAAGGATAAAGAGGAAGCTAGATTTATTTCCAATTTCACCAAGGGGTCAGTTGGTAAATCTATAGAAATTGCTAAATCACAAGATTTTTTCGAAAAAAGAGATCAAATAACCACTATAATAGATGATTTATTAAAAGGAGATAGGACCAAGGCATTTAGCTCCTTTGGATTTTTTAATAATAACAAAGATGAAATAGATGAGATACTGGACATGATTTTGCTATATTTTAGAGACTTAATAATATATAAAAAAATAGGCAATAGTCCCATAATCATAAATAAGGATAAAATAGAATATTTATCTAGTCAATCTTCTATAGATTCTGAGAAAATAAATGATATAATAGATAATATACTAAAAACAAAAGAATTTATTAGAGGAAATGTTAATTTTCAATTATGCATAGAAACAATGCTTCTTAACATACAGGAGGAAATTTAATGGTAACAGTAGTAGGAGTAAGATTTAAAAAAGCAGGAAAAATATATTATTTTGATCCTGATATAATAGAGGTCAAATCTAATGACTTTGTAATAGTAGAAACAGCAAGAGGTATAGAGTTTGGACATGTTGTTCTAGGACCTAGAGATATTCATAAGGAAGAAATTGTAGCACCTCTTAAAAAAGTACTACGCATTGCAGAAGATGAAGATTTCAACACCCATAGAGAAAATAGAAACAAAGCAAAAGAAGCAATGACAACCTGTCAAAAAAAGATCAAGGAACATGGATTAGACATGAGATTAGTTGATGTAGAATTCACCTTTGATAATAACAAAGTTATATTCTATTTTACAGCTGATGGTAGAGTTGACTTTAGAGACTTAGTCAAGGATTTAGCAGCCATATTTAAAACCCGAATCGAGCTAAGACAAATTGGAGTCAGAGATGAAGCCAAAATGATAGGTGGTATAGGTTCTTGCGGTAAACAAGTGTGCTGTACCCAATTCCTTGGTGAATTCAACCCAGTGTCAATAAAAATGGCTAAAGAACAAAGTCTTTCATTAAATCCAACCAAAATATCAGGACTATGCGGAAGACTAATGTGCTGCTTAAAATATGAACACGAAGCATATGAAGAACTTTTAACTAAAATTCCTCAAATAGGTGCCATTGTAAAAACTGAAAAGGGCAAAGGAACAGTAATAGATTCATATACGCTGTTAGAGAGAGTTAAGGTTAAAGTCAAATTAGAAGATGGAACTGATGATATTATTCAATTTCAAATAGATGATGTAGAAGCTACAGGAGAAGTTGATTTAAGATATGTCAAAGGGAATGATGATAATCATCATCATGGTTCAGAAGATTTAGAAAATTTAGATGATTAGAACAATTCCAACAAACAAAAAAGGCTTTTATTTTGTTCATGTTTTTGTTATTATAATATCGTACATAAACTAGGAGGTGAAATAAATTGGCTTATAAAATTGATGATTCTTGTATAGCTTGTGGTGCTTGTCTACCAGAGTGTCCTACAGAAGCAATATCTGAAGGCGACATTTACGTTATAGATGCAAATGTTTGTATTGACTGTGGAGCATGTGCAGACGTATGTCCGACTGACTCACCAAAACCTGAGTAGTACTTAAGGAAAAGACCCGCAGGGGTCTTTTTTTGTAAGTATTAATAAAACTTCTGAAGGGAGTAAAAAAATGAACCAACGTATAGATATTGTTCCTGGAACGGATTATAAAATAATACAAGAGAGTAATAAATTTTCCTATGGGACTGATGCTATATTTTTATCTAGTATTGTAAAACCTAAAGGGCTTGTTATGGACTTGGGAACAGGAACTGGTATTATTCCCTTAAGATTATTAGATAAAGGTGAGATTCAATGTATATATGGAGTAGAAATCCAAGAAGAGGTTGCCAATTTAGCAATAAAAAGTGTAGAAATAAATAAACTTCAAAATAGAATTAAGATTTTACATATGGATTTAAAGGATTTAGCAAATAAATTTGATAAAGGGACCTTTGATGTAGTCACAAGTAATCCACCATATATGAAAATTGGTGGCGCCCTGGTAAACAAAGATGAAAACTTTGCTATTTCAAGACATGAGATTGCATGTAATTTAGAAGATATATTAAGAATTTCAAACTATCTATTAAAGCCATTGGGAAAGTTTTACATGGTACATAGACCTGATAGACTTGTAGATATTATATATAATATGAGACAATATAATATAGAAGCAAAAAGAATAAGATTCGTTCAGCCAAAGATCAACAAAAAGCCTAATCTCTTACTAATTGAAGGCTTAAAAGACGGCAAACCCCACCTAAAATTCGACGACCCATTAATAGTTTATAATGAAGAGGGAAGCTACACTGATGAGATATATGAAATATATGGAATGGATCAGAGGTAATAGGTAATAGGTAATAGGTAAGAAATGATAAAAAGGAACCGACCCCTTTTATCATTTTACGTGTCGAGATACTTCAAAAATTTTGAATTCGGTGTGTCGTTCATCCAAAATATGTCGTGGCTCATAATTAGCATATGGAATAGGTAAGAACTAAGAGATAAGAACTAAGAACTAAGAACTTAATATAAGGTATTATTATCATAATATAGCGTTACTACATAGATAAGAAGGTGATAAAAATGAGCATCGGAAAATTATATATATGCCCAACTCCAATTGGAAACCTGGAAGACATTACATTGAGGACATTACGAATACTAGGCCAAGCGGATTTAATTGCCTGTGAAGATACTAGACATAGTCTGAAATTATTAAATCATTATGAAATAAAAAAGCCTCTAACTAGTTACCATGAACATAATGTAAAAGAAAAAGGGCCAACGCTAATATATAAATTACTAGAAGGACAAAATATTGCCTTAATAACAGATGCTGGGATGCCTGGAATTTCAGACCCAGGAGAGGATATTATTAAGATGGCAATAGAAGAAGGCATAGAAGTAGTAGGCCTCCCAGGACCTTCTGCATCAATTACTGCTCTAGTAGTATCAGGATTATCAACTGATAAATTTGTATTTGAAGGATTTATGCCTTCTAAAAAAAGAGACAGAGTCAAAGCATTAGAAGTACTGGCAGAGGAAAAAAGAACCATTATATTTTATGAATCTCCCCATAGGCTAATAGATACATTAAATGATATGTTAGAAAAGCTTGGAAATAGGAAAATTGCCATTGTAAGAGAGCTTACAAAGCTTCATGAAGAAATATACAGAGGAGACTTTATAGGAGCTATATCAAAATTTGAATCTACTCCAATCAAAGGAGAATTCGTAATAATTGTAGAAGGCAATACAGAAGTCCAAGAAATTACTGTTGATATACAGAAAGAACTGAAAAAACATATAGAAAATGGCATGACAAAGAAGGATGCCATAAAAAAGGTAGTAGAAGAATTCAATATCCCAAAAAATGAAGTCTACACAGCAAGTCTCAAGTTGACCTAACACAATGAGCGTAAGCGAGTTGATGTAGGTCATTTGCAACGAGAACCAAATTCGTGTGACTGACAGGAGCAAACGAATTTGTGATGCGAGACTACTAGTTGACCTGACATGAGACCTACCGCTATTTATTTCATAAATAGGGTTAGGGCTTCAGCCGTAGAATGTACCCAATCACACCTGCTTTGCATGTG
>JAQVYQ010000003.1:18623-31285 GCA_028708575.1 Tissierellia bacterium | reverse complement strand
TCTTGGACATTCCTGACATGAGACCTACCGCTATTTATTTCATAAATAGGGTTAGGGCTTCAATAAAAACATTCTATAGATTATCTATAGAATGTTTAAAAGGTAATGATATTTTATTCTGACTTTAATTCTTCTTTACATGCAGGGCAAATATTTTTGCCTCTAAAAGGCTTTACATCCTTTGCTTGTCCACAAAATATACAAGCCGGAGCATACTTCTTAAGAATGATTTGATCATCTTCTACGAATATCTCTAATGCATCTTTAATATCTATGTCCAAATTTCTTCTCAATTCGATAGGAATAACAACTCTACCTAAGTTGTCGACCTTTCTTACAATACCTGTCGATTTCATCTACATTCCCTCCTGTGATTAATAGTGTAATTGATATTTTGTATATTGCATTGTATAATTATACCATACAAACAAAAAAATTCAAATGTATCACAAAAAATAAAATAATATGTGGAAAATACTCATAATAGAGGTGGCAAATGTTTGATTTAAACAAAGGCTTGAAAGAAAAAGTTACCAATATAAGTTCAGCATTAGAAAATAAATATAAAGATATATTTATTTTGGATAAGCCACAGTTAAGAAATTTTATAGAAGATAATGTTGGCCACATAAGCAAAATGGATAAATTAGGCAAGGAAACCTTGATAAAATATCAGGAGCAAGGTGGCATAGTAGGAGTAGATGGTTCTAATAATAAAGTAGGCGGAGCCTTTCCTCATTATATAGAGATATATCAAGCATTAGCAAAATCTACATGGATAAAAGATGAACAATTGTTTAAAACAGACATATATACACCATTATTACCTGATACATCAGAAAATCTTTTAGAAGACCAAGAGAATAAAAGCGAGGACAATAAAGATAAAAGGCTTGCCACTCTTGAAGTAGAAGTAGCTATTGAAAGTATAGATAGATTCAAACCTTTTGCCATTATGATGGACGGAGGGCTTATTAGATACAATATATGTGCTTATGATAAATGGATGGAGTTAAAAACAAGATGTGAAGAAGAAGGAATTATCCTATTTGGCGTAATCAAGGATATTAAAACATCCATAATAGGTGATATAATAATGGAAAAAAATAAAGAAATTAGCATGCAAATTTATGATAGAGAAATACTTTTTGGAATATTAAATTATGGTGAGATGATATTAATTCAAGAAAATGCCAACAAAAAAGAATCAGAAGGCTATGCTTCAATATTTTTAAGGTCTTCCTTACAACCCACAGTAGTAGGAATGGATATAATAGATAGCCAAAGAAAACACCTAATAGAAATGGCTAACCTAGTCTTCACTCTAACACCAGAAAATAGCCGAGGAGTACCCCTATGGCTAGACATAGTAGACCAAGAAGTAAAACTAACAGATCAAATGACAAGAAACCTATTAGAAACTCACATGGACCGAGGAATCTACGAAAGACTCTTCATCTCAGAAAGAGCAAAGAGGTAGGGAAAAAGTGATAGGTAACAGGGAATAAAATGATAAAAGGGGTCGGTTCCTTTTTATCACCTTTTTATCATTTTGTTACAATAAACTGTCAAATAACAAAGGAGTGTACCCATGAAAGTAGTCGGAATCACAACTCAGCAGGAATTCTTCATTGGATCTAAAGAGCGTAATTTTAGAATAAATGAATTTTTAGTTGTTAAAGATACATATCAAGGAGATCTTTTAGGAGAAGTTGTAGAAGCAAAAACTTACAACAGATACATTCCTTTAAATATTTATGGAGATTTTGTCGATAATAGTGTACTGGAATCACTAAAAGCATTAGGTTATGATATAGACGAAGACACAATATATGTTGCAAAGGTACGTCTATTAAACGAAGCTTTATATCCAGTTCAGACAGGATCCGATATAAGACTTCCAAAGTTTTCTGAAATAAAAAAACTAATGATTAATACAAATCCAGAAGACGGCTTAGTCTTAGGAGTAATAAGGAATACAGACAATGTAGCAAGTGAAATGGATAATGAATTTAAAAATTTATTACACACCTTTGAAGAAGGTCATCTTATTCCACAAAAAGAATTACCATATATTTTTGATATTAGATCAATGCACCAATATCCTCACATAGGAGTATTCGGTGGATCTGGTTCAGGAAAATCCTTTGGACTAAGAGTTGTCTTAGAAGAACTAATGCTGCAAGGTATACCTACAATAGTTCTAGACCCTCATTACGAAATGGACTTTAGCAATATAGCCTTAGAAAACTCCCCAGACTTTAATAATAGATTCAAATGCCTTCAAATAGGAATCCATGTCGGAGTAAAGTTTGAAGATTTATCAGCAGGGGATTTAAAGAATCTACTAGATGCAGCAGGTAGACTTACAGATTCAATGAACAATGTAGTAGATGTTCTCTTTAAAAGAAGAGACTCATATTATAGCTTTTCAAATAGACTTCAAATGCTGCTAGATGCACAAGAAGAAGGCAATATAGGGAGAATAGAAGCTAGAATAGAAAACGCAGAAAGTGATGAAGAAAGAAAAGCTTGGCAAGAAAGAAAAGAACTATATGAATCCTTCGACAAATCCTGCCCATATTCTTCTGTTAGAGGAATTTCATGGAGACTTAGAAGACTAGGAAATGACGGAGTATTCTCAAAAGATATAAGAGAAATCGAAGACGGCTTACAAAATGGAAAACTAATCGTAATTCAAGGAAATACAAGAATTCTTCAAGTATTTAGCACTTATCTATTAAACAATTTATATCACAAAAGAAGAGAATACAAAGACGCAATTTATAAAAAAACTAATGCAGATTATTTCCCACCATTCATCGTAGTTACAGACGAAGCTCATAATTTTGCCCCTAAAGGCTATGAATCACCTTCAAAATCCGTATTAAAAGAAATATCCCAAGAAGGCAGAAAATATGGAGTATTTCTAATACTAGCAACCCAAAGACCAACTCTACTTGATGAAACCATTACAGCCCAACTAAACACAAAGCTTATATTTAGAACTGTTAGGGCATCAGATATAATGACAATAAAGGAAGAAACAGACATTACAATTGAAGAATCAAAAAGGCTTCCATATTTAAGAACGGGAGATGTATTTATTTCCTCTGCTTCAATGGGAAGAACTGCCTATGCAAGAATAAGAGCAGCATATTCAAGTAGTCCTCATGTGGAAAACCCATTTGATGAGCTAAAATCAAAGACTAAAGAAGAAGACGATAAATTTTATGGATTAATTATGAATAAACTACCCATAAACGACATAGAATTAGTTCATGTTATTACAGATATTGAAAAGGAGATACATCTAACCTTTACAGTAGAATTAATTGAAGAAAAGTTAAAGAATATGGTCAGAAAAGGGTATATAACAAAAAAGGAAACCATATTTGGGTATAGGTATGAGAAAACAAATGATATTGTTGAGAGTTGAGATTTAAAAGGGGGGATGATTAATCATGGACTATAGAGCATATGAATACTATGGTGCACATAAAATAGAAGAAAATTCCATAGAGTATGTAAGATTTAATGTTTGGGCTCCAAATGCAAAAGAAGTTTATTTAACAGGAGACTTCAACCACTGGCATGATAACAATTTGCCTCTTGAAAAAATTGATAATGGAAATTGGATAATTAAAATAAAAGACGTAAATGAATTTGATAGCTATAAATATAGAATTATCACATGGGATAATAATGTATTGTATAAATCTGATCCATATGCATTTCATACAGAAACGCCCCCTAAAAGCGCATCAAAATATTATGATATAAAAGGATTTGAATGGAAAGATGAAAGATGGATGTCCCAAAGAAATCCAAATCTAATAAATAGTCCACTTAACATTTATGAATTAAACTTTTATTCATGGAAACGAAAAGCCAATGGAGATGTTTACTCATATAGAGACTTAGCAGATGAACTTATTCCATATGTAAAGGAAATGGGATATACCCATATTGAATTAATGCCAATAATGGAACACCCATTTTATGGTTCTTGGGGATATCAAGTAACAGGTTACTATGCTCCAACCAGTAGACATGGAACACCTAAAGATTTTATGTACTTTGTTAATCAATGTCATAAAAAGAATATAGGAGTTATATTAGATTGGGTACCAGCCCATTTTTGTAGAGATGATCATGGCCTTAGACAATTTGATGGAAGAGCCTGCTATGAATCCTCGGATACATATAGAGCAGATAACCAACAATGGGGAACAGTGAACTTTGACTATTCAAAAGATGAAGTAGTTAATTTCCTAATATCAAACGCAAAATATTGGCATGAATACTATCATATTGATGGAATGAGAATAGATGCAGTAGCATACATGATATATCTAAACCTCACAGGAAAGGATATAAAAAATCAATACGGTGGTAATGATAATCTTGAAGCTGTGGAATTCATAAAAAAGCTTAATTATGAAATATTTAAAAGTTTTCCAGACACTATGATGATTGCAGAAGAATCATCAGCTTGGCCATTAGTTACATATCCAACTGATCTTGGAGGATTAGGATTTAATTATAAATGGAATATGGGTTGGATGAATGATATTTTAAAATACATGGAAATGGACCCAATATATAGAAAAGATCATCACAATGTTTTGACCTTTACCATGACATATGCCTTTTCAGAAAATTATATATTACCCCTAAGTCATGATGAAGTAGTCCATGGGAAAAAATCCCTTCTAAACAAAATGCCTGGGACATATGAAGAAAAGTTTGCGAATTTAAGATTATTATATCAATATATGTATGCCCATCCAGGTAAGAAGCTTATTTTTATGGGTGGAGAATTTGGGCAATTCATTGAATGGAATGATATTAAAGAGCTAGATTGGTTTTTATTAGATTACGAAATGCATTCTAAATTAAGAAAATTTGTCATAGATTTAAATAAGCTATATAAAAATGAGACTTGTCTATATTGGATTGACAATTCTTTTGATGGATATCAATGGATTGAACATGAGAATCATCAAGAAAGCATCATTTCTTTTGAAAGAATCGGAAAGGATGGAGACAAGCTTATAGCAGTATTTAATTTTACACCTGTAGATAGACCAATTTATCCTATAGGAGTAGATGAACAAGGTACTTATAAAGTCATATTAAATAGTGATCATGATAAATATGGAGGTAGCACAAAAAGAAACAAAGCTTATAAGACAAGTGATGAAAAAGGAATCCATGGAAGGGAATATACCCTAAGAGTGGATTTACCAGGATTAAGTGCATTATATTTAAAGTTAAATAAACATCAATAAATACGAGGGGGGGATCAACATGGTTGAGAACAAGGTCGTAGCAATGCTTTTGGCTGGTGGGCAAGGTTCAAGATTAAAAGCCTTAACTAGGAAAATAGCTAAACCAGCAGTTCCATTTGGTGGTAAATATAGGATAATTGATTTTGCTTTGAGTAATGCAACAAATTCACGTATTTCAGACATAGGAATATTGACCCAATACAAACCATTTCAGTTGAACACTCATATTGGTATTGGTCAGGCATGGGATTATGATAGAAATGTAGGTGGCTTAAGGGTTTTACCACCTTTTACATCAGAAGATGGAGGCAGATGGTACACAGGCACTGCAAATGCTATCTTTGAGAACATTGACTATTTAGACGAATTAAACCCACAGTATGTATTAATACTGTCAGGAGACCATATATACAAAATGGACTATAGACAATTATTAAAAGAACATCAGGAAAAGGGTGCAGATGTAACAATATCTGTAATTGAAGTACCTTGGGAAGAGGCACCAAGATTCGGAATCATAAATACAGACCAAGACAATAAAATAGTTGAATTTGATGAAAAACCTAAAAATCCAAAGAACAATATGGCTTCCATGGGAATCTACATGTTCAATTGGGTAGAATTGCGTAAATATTTAATTAAAGATAGTAAAAATCCAAATTCAGAACACGATTTTGGCAAAAATGTATTGCCAGATATGCTTAATGACGGGAAAAAGATGTATTCATGGAACTTCAAAGGCTATTGGAAAGACGTAGGAACAATAAGAAGCTATTGGGAAGCCAATATGGATTTAATAGACCCTGATAATGAATTAAATATGTATGATAAAGATTGGAGAATATACACAAGAAATAGAAATCTTCCACCTCATTATTTGTCAAGAAGTTCAAAGGTTAGAAATTCCCTTATTAATGAAGGTTGCACAGTAAAAGGAGAGGTAAGAAACAGTGTATTCTTTAGTGATATCTATATTGAAAAGGGAGCAAAGATAAACAATTCAGTAGTATTATCAGATAGTATTGTTGAAGCTGGAGCTGAAGTAAACAATGCCATAATATTAGAAGGGGTTACTGTCAAAAAAGGAGATAAAATTGGAGAAGAAGGCGACGGTAATATTTATGTAGTAACTAAAAAAGGTTTTACCATAGAGTAAAGGGGGAAGGAATATGGAAAACTGTTTAGGAATAATAACCATGGGAAGTATGGATAAACAAGAAAGTAATTTCGGTCCTCTTTGTAAAAAAAGGCCTATATATATGCTGCCATTTGGTGGAAGATATAGATTAATAGACTTTACAATTTCCAATATGGTCAATCATGGAATTAGTACAGTTGCAGTATATACAGGAGATAAAATAAGATCTACAATGGACCATTTAGGAAATGGTAAGCCTTGGGATTTAAATAGAAGATTTAATGGACTATTTTTATATCCTCCATTACATAATTCTTCAAGTCGCAAAGGTGAAATTGCTGAACTCTATAGTACATTAGATTTTTTCAATAATGCTAAAGATGAAAATGTATTGCTAATACATCCCAATTATTTAGGCTCAGTTAATCTTAAAGAGGCATATGCTGAATTCATTGAAAAAGACTCAGATATGACATTAATCTATAAGAAAAAGGTAGATCCTTGGGGACAATACGTTAATTGCGACAAATTAATAATGGATAAAAACAATAAATTCAAAAATATTGGAATTAATCTTGGAACTGAGCAAGAATTTAATATGTATATAGGAATGATACTTTTAAAAAAGAAAGTTCTATTAGAAATTGTTAAAAAAGCTATAGAAGATGGAGAATCAACATATTTAAAGGAAGCAATCATTGCATATAAACATGAGTATAAAATAAATACCTATGAGTTTAAAGGACATATAGAAGTAATAAATGATTTAAAAAACTTCTATGATGCCAATTTGAATCTTTTAAGCAAAGAAATATCACAGGAGTTATTCTTTAGTGGTGGACCAGTATTTACAAAGACCAAGGATGAACCTTCAACATTTTATAGTGAAGATTCTCAGGTTTATAATTCATTAGTTGCAAATGGCTGTATAATAGAAGGCACAGTAGAAAACTGTATAGTATTTAGAGGAGTTAAAATCGGAAAGAATGCCATAGTAAAGAACTCCATACTAATGCAAAAATCAGTGGTGCATGATAATGCCATAGTTGTAAACACTATAATGGACAAATATTCCAGTATTGGAGAAGGATTAAGAATTACAGGAAACTCTTCAATGCCTTATGTAGTAGAGAAATCAAAAGAACTAAGAAAGGACTAATGCTTTCATGAAAATTCTATATGTATCATCTGAAGTAGCTCCTTTTATAAAAACTGGGGGATTAGCTGATGTAGCAGGTTCATTGCCAAATGCTATTGGCAAACCCTCTCAAGACGTAAGAGTGGTTTTGCCATTATACTCCCTAATAAAAGATAAATATATAACTGATATAAAATTCGAAAAGTACTATTTTGTTGATCTTGGCTGGAGAAGACAATATGTAGGAGTGTTTTCTTTAAAGAAAGGCAATGTAACATACTACTTTTTAGACAATGAATATTATTTTAAAAGATCTAATATTTATGGGGAATACGATGATGGAGAAAGATTTATTTATTTCCAAAAAGCCGTAGTATGCCTACTAAAAGAAATTAACTTTAAAGCCCACATAGTACATTGCAATGATTGGCATACAGGACTTATTCCATTATATATTAAAGATTTTGCAAAAGGCGATAACTTCTATTCAGATATGAAAAGCGTATATACAATACATAATATAAAATATCAAGGTATTTTCCCTGATTTTATATTATGGGAAATAGGTGGCCTATCAGGTGAATATGCAAACTATGATGGATTAAGACATAGCCATGATACAATAAACTTTATGAAAGCAGGAATAGTTTATTCAGACGCATTTACCACTGTATCTAAATCATATGCCCAAGAGATTAAGACTCCAGAATATAGTGAAGGCCTGGATCAGTGTATAAAAAACCATAGCTACAAATTACATGGACTAGTAAATGGAATTGACTATGAAGTTTTCAATCCAGAAACAGATGTGAATCTTAAAGAATATTATAATATAGACACCATAGATAAGAAGACAAATAATAAACTAGAAATTCAACGCCTATACAATCTTCCAGTAGATGAAGATATACCAATGATAGCAATGATAACCAGGCTGGCAGATCTAAAAGGCATAGACTTAGTAACCTATATATTAGAAGGATTACTTCAGAAAGAAAATATTCAATTTGTTCTATTAGGAACTGGAGAAAAGAAATACGAAGATTCCTTTAAATATTTTCAATCTAAATATCCTAATAAACTAGCTTCAAGAAATTATTTTGATGAAGGAGAGTCTCATCTATTATATGCAGCAGCTGATATGCTATTAATGCCATCATTAGCAGAACCATGCGGTATTTCTCAACTAATAGCCTTAAGATATGGAACCATACCAATAGTAAGAGAAACAGGTGGCTTAAAAGATACAATTGAGCCTTATAATATAATGACTAATGAAGGAAATGGCTTTGGTTTTAGAAACAAAGACGCAGGAGAATTATTAGATGCCATAAAAAAGGCCTTAAATATGATAAAAGATGAAGAAAAATGGAATACAATTATGAAAAGCGCCATGAACTCTAAAAACGACTGGCAAAAATCCTCAGAAGAATACTTGAAATTGTATGAAGGATTAAGACTTTAAAAGAGGCTAAAAGAGTAAATGATAAAAAGGAACCGACCCCTTTTATCATTTTATGATAAAAAGGGATAAAAAGGAACCGACCCCTTTTATCGAAGTATCCACTAAATAAAAAATTTGAAAGAGCTACTCTGTTTGAGCGTAGCGAGTTTGTAGCTCTAATTTTTTATGTGTGGCTATACTTCTTCAAATTTGGAATTGGAGACTCGTTTTAAAAGTATATTCGGATACACCTTTATGAAAGAGACACATAAATTTATCAAGAAAGGAGCTACTCTATGGAGAAATTACCAACAACAAGCAAACAATTAGGAATGATCTACAGCCCAAATAATACTATATTTAGAGTATGGTCACCTATAATGGACAAAATAGATCTTTTACTATATAGAGATTTAAAAAGTGATGAAAAAACCCTCTATCCTATGGAAAAATCCATAGAAGGCCTTCATGAACTAATAATTATGGGAGACTTAAAAGGACTTACCTATACATATTTAGTAAATGGTGTAGAGACCACTGACCCCTATTCAATCGCAGCATCTATAAATTCACAACGATCAGGAATAATTGATTTAAAGGAAACCAATCCACAAGGATGGGAAAATCATAAAATACCAAAAATCAACAAGCCAGAAACCATAATATATGAAATTCATGTAAAAGATTTTACAGGCAGTCAAAGCTCATATACTAAATATAGAGGAAAATACTTAGGCTTCATAGAAAAAATTCCATATTTAAAGGAATTAGGCGTCACACATATACATCTTATGCCAATTAACGACTTTTTAACTGTTAATGAAGAAGAAGAGCATTTTCTTCGTGAAGACAATTACAACTGGGGCTATGACCCTAAACTATACAATGTACCAGAAGGCTCATATTCAACTGACCCAGAAGATTTAACCTGTAGAATAAGAGAATTAAAAACCCTAATAATGGCATTACACAATGCTGGATTTAATGTCATTATGGATGTAGTATACAATCATACATATAGAACAGAGGATTCAAATTATAACATAATCGCACCAAACTATTTTTATAGGACAAATCCAGATGGCTCATTTTCCAATGGAAGTGGAGTAGGTAATGAAATTGCATCAGAAAGACCTATGGCACGAAAGTTCATTATTGATTCACTTAAATATTGGGTTAATGAATATAAAATAGATGGTTTTAGATTTGATTTAATGGCTATTACAGATATTGATACAGTAAAGGAAGCTGTAAATACCTTAAGAAAAATAAATCCAAATATTCTTATATACGGAGAGCCATGGAATGGAGGACCAACAGCTTTACCTTTAGATAAAATGACATTAAAAGGGACTCAAAGGAATCAAAATTTTGCATTATTTAATGATGACTTTAGAAATGCCATAAAAGGCGATAATGACGGTACTTCTTGGGGATATGCCCAAGGTGATTCAAATTGCAAACATCAAGTAGAAATTGGACTAGCAGGATCAATAGACTATTATGATTACCACAGAGGATTTGCAGATAGCCCTCTTGAAAGTATAAATTATCTTAATTCTCATGATAATTTAATACTGGCAGATAAGATAAAGAAGTCTCTTCCTCATATGGATGAAGAAGGCTTAATAAGAGTAAATAAATTTGCACATTCAATTTTATTTACAGCCCAAGGCATACCATTTATACATGCAGGAAATGAATTCTTAAGAACTAAGTATATGGTTCACAACTCATATAATTCTGCCCTAGGTATTAATGCTATTGATTGGACATACAAAGAAAACTATAAAGATTATTTTGACTATATAAAAGAATTAATAACAATAAGAAAAACTTATGAAGAATTTAGGATGACAGATGCTAAAGAAATAATGTACAGATTAAGATTTATGGATATGCAAAACATTATAGGCTATACAATAAAACGGAATCAAAAAAACAGATACCTATATGTAAGTCACAACAATGCACAAGACTATGTCATTCATACACAAGCAATAAAGTATCATTTAGAAAAAGCATATGATTTTACTATTGAAGAAATGCGCTTTAATCTAATATTAGGTGAAAATGGAATAATTAAAGATAATGATGAATTTATCAAAATTGACAAACTAAGAATCCCATATCAATCAACAGCCATTTATGAAATCAAAATAAATTAAGTTACAATTCATAGCTAATAACAGTATATCAAGAAAAGCAGGATTTTTGTTTGGAATGAGCTATAGAATTATACACTCCGAAACCGAGAGCGTGTATTTTTATAATTTTCGATTTTATTCAATTAAGCCATAGTAAATAGTAACTCAATTAAAAAAGTTCCCAAAATTTTGGGAACTTTTTCTACTCTAAAATATATACTTTTACGTTTCTTCTACCAAAGCTATAACATTGACTTTCTGTATTATAGAACAAGTCAATTTTGTTTCCTTTAATAGAACCACCTGTATCTTCTGCTACAGCGAATCCATAATCATTTGTACCATCTAGGGATTGAATATAAAGTTCTGTGCCCAAAGGAATTACTTTTGGGTCAACAGCCACAACACCAGGTCTTGCCTTTGTACCAGAGGCAGTAACACCATAATACTTATCACCTGGTCCTTTTCCAGTACTTGCATGTTCTGCACTATATGCAGAAGCATGCATTGTAATAGATTTTTTATATCTAGTATCTCCTCTTGATGTAGCTACAATTAAATCTTTAGTACCTTTTTCAATAATCTTGGCAACTGGCTCCTCAATTATTTCATCTTGAATAACAACAGAGGAATTCAAAACGCCATTAATATATTCATTTTTAATCTCTTGTTTTCTTAATCCATTCTTGCCTTCTTGAACTACATTTATTACTCCCCTATCTACATCTTTATTCATTGTAACCTCTTCTTCAAAAGGAATATCACTATCTACGATTTCCACAGCCTCGGTTACCTTATAGAGTTTAATAGTAGTATCTGGATCAACCTCTTCAGATTTAGCAGGAAGAGTAAAATCAGCTTTACTTAATTTAATGCCAGCATCTTTCATTATGTCTGCTACTTTAGTATGAACAGATTCAATCTCAGTCAAATCACCTTCAATATCTAAAGTGTAATTCTTTTGATTCTTTATAGTAAGCTCTATATCTTCTTTAATTTCTGCTTTTAATGGGATACTTAAGTAAGCCCCTTCTTTTACGTTGAGTTCTTCAGATTCAACGAATTCCTTTACTGTATTGGCATAAGTAACGTAAGTCATTACTTGGCCATCCAGATTTACAATTACATCATTTCCCTGGTACACCAAAAATCCTAATAGTACTGTGGATACCATAGCTAGGATCATAAGGATCTTCAACTTCATATCCCTTGTGATCTTCATGCTATTCATAAAATACCTCCTTGATTTTGCTACAAAATAACTGTTACATTTAACAATTTACAAAAATTTGTAACTATTTTGTAACTATTTATAACTATTTTTAGATTGTATACTAATTAATATATCTTGTCAAATTTACGATTCGAATCCAAAATATTCAGACTAATCTACAAGAATCAGATTTATTGTTACCATTCTATAGTATATTATTCCACTATAGGAAAAAATGTTTAATTTAATATGAAATTTCTTTTTTTATATATTTCCTTATAATTAATT
>JAQVYQ010000003.1:16896-18523 GCA_028708575.1 Tissierellia bacterium | reverse complement strand
ATTAGGATATCTAAAACTATATTAGATTTCTTAATACAATTGGAGTTGAAAAAATATGTTTGTTGAGATTAATGAAACAATTTCACTAAAAATAAAATATATAAAAAGATATCCTATACATACCCATGAAAATATTACAGAGATACTATTGCCAATAAAAGGAGATTTAAATGTAGTTATAATGCATGAACATGTATATGTAAAAGAAGGGGATTTTTGTTTTATTAACAATAAGGCACTCCATTCTATGCAAAGTGTAGAAGGCTCAACAGTGGCCATCTTCCATATAAATTTAAACTTATATCAAAAGAAGTATCCATATATTAAAAATATGTTTTTTAGAAATAATATGTATTCTACAAAAAATCTAGAAGTTAATTGTGACAATTTCGATTATGAGAAAAAAGAATATAAAATTATGTTTAGAAATAAGCTTATAGGTATATTACTTAGTTCATTATATAAAACTAAACTTTCTCATGAAATATCTTCAATATATGAAAAACAGTTAATGGAATCCATGATACATGATTTCAACTGGATTCAATTTTTAAATTCGGAACACATACCTCATGATCAACTCACTAGATATCATAGGGTAGTAAAATATATTCACGATCATATTTTTGAAAAAATAACACTTGAAGACATTGCAGCACGAGAGTATCTATCAAAAAATTATTTTTGCCATTTCTGGAAAGATATTAGCTATTTTAGCTTTCTAGATAGAGTATGTTACGAAAAAATTATTTACTCTGAACACATGCTACTTTTAACAGACCATAGTATTGTATCAATTGCAGAAAAGTTTGGATTTTCCGATGTAAAATACTATTATAGACATTTTAAAAAATGGTATGGCCTCACTCCTCAACACTATAGGGATGGCTGTAATAAATATATGGATTTAGAAATGATTTATGTGGATATACCCAATGAGGAAGCACAAAAAATATTTAATGAATATTTAGTTTTTTATTCCCTACCATCCTTTGGCAACTTTAATTTGCCTACAGTGGATGATGACCCTTTAATAAACAAACTCTTTTCATTAGATGAAAGAAACTTTACTAAAAATAGTATGAGTGTTGTTATGGATTTATATAAATACATTGAAATTACAAATAAAGTCCTTGAAATTAATTTCCATACAATTTATCAAATTATACTATTAACAAATGTAAAGAACTTAGGCCTTACTATTAAGATTGATTGTAGCAGTATAGAAGAATCATATTTCTTTAATGCCTTAAATACCTTTTTTGAATTCTCATTATTTCATTTTGGCAAAAAAATTATTAGAGAATGGGACTACTTTATAAGATACACTGAAAATGTATCTGCAAGTAATATTAGAGAAATCAAGGATATAGTTCAGAATAATGTTGAAGAACCAATATTTAGATATTATTTAGAAATATAAGTAGGCACAAAGCTGTGATTTTATTTTTATAGACTCCACAACTTTGTCAATTGTTTTCGGCAATTGTTAATTATATAATTAACAATGATAGAAATAATAAGTACAGTCCTATTGGTAATAGCCGATAAATAGATATATACAATCACTACTTCCAAATATCCTACTCCAGCAATGGAGTAGGATATTTACTTTAGCCAAGGGCAC
>JAQVYQ010000003.1:9593-16796 GCA_028708575.1 Tissierellia bacterium | reverse complement strand
AATACATATACCTGATGAAGTAGACTTTGTACAAGCAGCTGCATCTACAGATGCAGGAATGACATCATATCACGCAGTAGTTGGCAGAGGTGGCGTTAAAGAAGGTACAAAAATTGGATTAATTGGCATAGGTGGTCTTGGATCCGTTGGCAATCAAATCGCAGCACAAAAAGGAGCAAAGGTTTATGTTGCATCAAGAAAGGCTGAAGCTCGTGAAAAAGCATTAAAAAACGGTGCATATAAAGCATCAGAAAACATCCTAGATTTTAAAGACGAAGGTCTTGAAGTAATAGTAGATTTTGCAGGTGCTGGTAAAACAACAGCTGAAGCACTGGAAGCAGTAGCACCAGGCGGTAAAGTAGTAGTTGTAGGAATGTCTAGTCTAGAAACCACAATAAACACAGGCAGCTTAATATTAAAAGAAAATAGTGTGTTAGGCTCAGTAGGTGGGACAGCACATGATATAAAAGATGTATTAGATATGATGAAAGAAGGAAAGCTACATATTGAAACATCAGAGGTAACTTTCAATGAAGTACCAGAAGGGCTAGATAGATTAAAAGAAGGCAAAGTTTCAGGTCGTTTAGTAATGACTAATAAATAAATACAATGATTATCTACTTCCAAAAGCCAAGAGAACAAATGGGTCTCTTGGCTTTAAAATAATATACAATATAATTGTAGTAATTTTACATATATGATAAAATTAGGACAAGGTAATCGAATAAGCAGGGTGTGGTTGCCGCCTCAATTCAACGAAAGAAGAAAGGAGGTGGTGTGATATGGATACTTTTGAAGCAATTTCATTAATGATTGCTTTTGGTATGTTTACAATATCACTTATCTCCTATTTAGATAGAGATAAAAAGTAATCACCCTGCACTGCAATGCTGGGTGATTACATGTTAATCATTAACTAGTATGGCAACCGCACCGTTGCGGTTTCGGTTACCTTATTTATATTATACCACAATAATGACTAAAGTAAACATATAATATTTTAAATTTTCAAGCTATTCGACCGCTATTCGACGCAGAATTGTTCTATTTGACTTTCCATAAATTACTTGGTATAATTAGACATCGATTTGTGGATAATATTTTAATATTTAAAAATAATGATGGGAAGAGATGATAAGCACTTATTCAATAGAGAGCTAGATAAGGTGAAAACTAGCGTTTAAGATTATCGGAAAATGGCCCCTAAATTTTACAGTCCAATAGGCTGTAACGGAAAACTACCCGTTAAACTAATAGGTTTATAACCTAATGAGATTTAAATCGCAAGATTTAAATAAACTAGAGTGGTACCGCGAATTCAACCTTCGTCTCTATATAAAGAGATGAAGGTTTTTGTTGTTATTTTACGAGCAAGAGTCTTGTCATCCTGAGACGGCAGTATTAACTTTTCTATCCAAGGATCTCGGGTTTGACTTCCAAGGCTAGACCCCAATCACTCTTAGTCCTTAGTTCTTAACTCTTAGCTAATAAATGAGGAGGAAAACAAATGGCAAAAGCAAAATACTATTTAACAACACCAATTTATTACCCAAGTGACAATTTACACATAGGCCACACATACACAACAGTAGCAGCTGACACAATAAAGAAATTTAAAACCTTACAAGGATATGATGTTTTCTTTACAACAGGATCAGATGAACACGGACAAAAAATTCAAACAAAAGCCAAAGAAAACGGACTAGAACCAAAAGAATATGTTGATGGAATTGTAGCAAACATTAAAAAGCTATGGAAAATGCTTGAAATAGATTATGACTGCTTTATAAGATCAACAGATGAACACCATGAAAAAGCAATACAAAAAATATTTACAAAACTATATGAAAAGGGAGAAATCTACAAATCAGTATATAAAGGATATTACTGTACACCATGTGAATCCTTCTGGACAGAAGCACAGCTACTTGATGGAGACAAATGTCCTGACTGTGGTAGACCAACTCATCTTGAAGAAGAAGAAGCTTATTTCTTTAAGCTTTCAGAATACACAGATAGATTATTAAAACTTTATGAAGATCATCCAGACTTCATTCAACCACAAGCAAGAAAAAATGAAATGATTAACAACTTCCTAAAAGAAGGCCTAGAAGATTTATGCGTATCTAGAACAACATTTGATTGGGGAATAAAAGTACCCTTTGATCCTAAACATGTAGTATATGTTTGGGTAGATGCATTATCCTGCTATTTAACAGCATTAGGATACGGCACAGATGATGAGCAAAACTTCAATGATTATTGGCCAGCTGATGTACACTTAGTAGGGAAAGAAATAGTAAGATTTCACTCAATTATTTGGCCAGCATTACTAATGGCTTTAGATATACCATTGCCTAAGAAAGTATTTGGACATGGCTGGATATTATTTGATGATGATAAAATGTCAAAATCAAAAGGAAATGTAATCTATCCAGAACCAATAATAGAGCTTTATGGAATAGATGCATTTAGATATTTCCTATTAAGAGAATTTACATTCGGTCAAGACGGCTCATTTACAAGAGAAAAATTCCTTCATAGATTGAATTCAGACTTGGCAAATGATTTAGGAAATCTTCTAAGTAGAACAGTAAGCATGGTTGAAAAATATAATGACGGAATAATTCCAGCACCAAAGACAGAGGAAGAAGTAGATAATTCTCTAAGAGAATTGGCTGTTTCAGTAGCTGATAAAGTAGAAGCTGAAATGGATAAATTTAATTTCTCCATAGTATTAGAAGAAATCTGGAAATTAGTCAGAAGAACAAACAAATATGTTGATGAAACTATGCCTTGGATATTAGCTAAGGAAGAAAATAAAGACAGACTAGATTCAGTACTATACAATTTGTCAGAAAGCCTAAGGATAATATCAGTATTAATTAAACCATTTATGGGGGAAACTTCAGGAAAAATCAGAAATCAACTAGGAATAAAAGCAGAAGCTAATTGGGAAGATACTAAAGTTTGGAATTCTAAGGATTCCAATATTGCAGGCAATAAAGTAGAAAAAGGAGAAATCATATTCCCAAGACTTGATATAGAAAAAGAATTAATTCAATTAGAAGAAGCAAATCAAAAATTAATCCAAAGCAGAACAAAGGATAAGGAAGTGGATAAAGTGGAAGAAAATAAAGAGGTTGAAGTAAAAGAAGTTGAAGTAATAGAAAAAGAAACAGAAGTAACAATAGATGATTTTGCTAAGATTGAATTAAAGGTTGCAAAGGTAGTAAACTGTGAAAATCATCCAAAAGCAGATAAATTACTGGTATTGACATTACAAATAGGTGAAGAAACTCGTACAGTGGTATCAGGCATAAAACAGTTTTATTCACCAGAAGATTTAATAGGCAAGAATGTAGTAGCAATTACAAATCTAAAGCCAGTTAAACTAAGAGGTATAGAATCCAAAGGAATGATCCTAGCAGCAGAAGACGACCAAGGGAAACTTTCCCTATTAACAACCCTAGAAGAAGTAAAAAACGGAGCCGTCATCTCCTAAATGATAAAAAGGAACCGACCCCTTTTATCATTAGTCTCATTAGAAAAGTATGTCGTAGTCGTAGATTTAGATGATGTTAACACATGTTGTCATTCAGAGGAGCCTAGCGACGAAGAATCTGTGTTTAGGTCCAAGATTCCTCTACAAGCTCGGAATGACAATTCTATTAATGTCTCATTCTTTATATTTTATGTAGTACAGTAGTATTATAAGACATAAAATCTTGGTTTATTTGTCATTCCGAGTGGAACGAGGAATCTTAAAGGAGTGATGATTTGTACTATGTATATATGATGACTAATTGGAACAATAAAGTTCTATATACAGGTGTTACCAATAATTTAGAACGAAGGATATATGAACATAAAAATAAGGTATCAAAAGGATTTACTGCTAAATATAACATAAATAAATTAGTTGAGAGTATTAATCCCCAGTGGAAAGACTTATCTGTAGAGCTTGGAATATAAGATTCCTCGTGTTACTCGGAATGACAAGCTAGTTATTGTAAATGATAAAAAGGAACCGACCCCTTTTATCATTTTAAAGGAGGATATTTTAAATGTATGTCTACGAGTATGAACGAATTAGTAGTAATTTGACTGGTTGGGGATTTTCTGGTGACAAATACGAAACAGAAGAATATAAAGAAATTATCAATAAAAGGGCAGCAGAAGGCTGGAGATACGTTGGCTTTATTCCCGCCTTACAGAGGGGAACTGGCCATATACAAGCCATGGATTTGGTATTTGAGCGAGAACAATAATAAATTCCAACTGGTCGATGATGGTAGAAGAAACTCGGGTATAAGACCCACAAGGAGTGAAAAACATGTTTATAGATAGTCATGCTCATCTTGATGATGAAAGATTTGATATAGATAGAGAAATGTTAATTGAAAATCTTAAGAATAATAATGTAGACTTAGTCTTTAATATAGGTGCAGATATAAAGACAAGTAAAGCAAGTATAGAACTTGCAAAAAAGTACCAACACATCTATGCAGTAGTAGGGGTTCATCCCCATGATGCAAAAGATGTTGAAGATAACTATTTGGATATTTTAAGGGAATTATCTTCAGAGGAAAAGGTAGTAGCCATAGGAGAAATCGGCCTTGATTATTATTATGATAATTCACCCCGAGATATTCAAAGGAAGGTATTCAAAGAGCAAATAAATCTTGCCAAAGAATTAAACCTTCCTATAGTAATACACACCAGAGATGCATCCCAAGAAACCTTCGATATATTAAAAGAAGCATCAGAAGAGGGACCTATTAGAGGTATCATGCACTGTTATTCAGGTAGTGTAGAAATGGCAAGAGAATATATAAAGCTAGGATTCTATATAGCAATAGGTGGACCAGTTACTTTTAAAAACAGCAAGGTTGTAAAAGAAGTAGCCCAAGAAATCCCCTTAGATAAACTCCTAATAGAAACAGACTGCCCCTACCTAACACCAGAACCCCTTAGAGGCAAACGAAATGAGCCAATCTTTATTAGACACACAGCAGAAAAAGTCGCCCAACTAAGAGGCATAAGCCTAGAGGAATTAGCAAAGGCAACATCGGATAATGCTAAGAGAATATTTAACGTTAATAACATATAATAGGCTTATGATAATAGAATTCTTCCAGTCTAAAATAGTGAACGGAATTCTATTATCATAAGCCCCCTAGAAAACAAACTGAATAGAGGTAATTTATGCTAAAAGAAGTAATAGTAGTAGAAGGAAAAGACGATATTACAGCTGTAAAAGCTGCTCTTGAATGTGAAGTTATTGCCACTAATGGATTTGGATATAATAAGGAATTAGTCCATACATTAAAGGCAATAGCAGATAGACGAGGAATAATCATTTTAACTGATCCAGATTATGCAGGGGAAGGAATACGAAAAGACCTGGCAAAGAAAATAAAAAACTGTAAGCATGCCTTTCTCCCACAGGGGAAAGCCCTTAAAAAAGGCGATATAGGCGTTGAAAATGCAAGCAAGGAAGACATTATTGAAGCCATTAACAAAGCAAGACCAGAGGTAATCGAAGCAAACATAATATTTACCAAAGATGATTTAATAAGATTAGGATTAGTTGGTGGAGAAGACGCCAGAGAAAAAAGAGCAAAACTAGGTGAACAACTTGGTATTGGATATTCAAATGGGAAACAGTTTTTAAATAGATTAAACAACTTTGGAGTTACAAGACAAGAATTTATAAAAGCCATAGAGGAGATCAAAAACAATGGAAAATAAAAGACTCTATTCTCCAACACATATAAAAAATACATTAGATAAATATGGTTTTAGGTTTTCAAAAAGCCTTGGACAAAATTTCTTAATCGATGGAAATATAGTAAGAAAAATTGTTGAAGAAGCAGGTATCAATAAAGAAACCCTTGTACTAGAGATAGGACCAGGAATAGGTACCCTTACAGAAGAGCTAGCCATAAATGCTAAAAAGGTTGTAACAGTAGAATTAGATAAAAAACTATTGCCAATACTAGATGAAACTCTTCAAGGCTATAATAATGTAGAAATAATCAACGGAGACATACTAGATATAGATATTAATAGAGTAATAGAAGAAAAACTAAGCGGTGGACCAATAAAAGTAGTAGCTAATTTACCATATTACGTGACTACACCAATTATAGGTAAACTTTTAGAAGAAAACTTAAATATAGAAACTATTAATGTAATGGTTCAAAAAGAAGTTGCAGAAAGAATGATAGCTCAACCAGGCAGCAAAAGCTATGGATCCCTTTCAGTATTTGTAAACTTCTATTCAGATGCTCAAATAGTTGTAAAAGTACCAAATACAGTATTTATGCCAAAACCAAAGGTAGATTCTGCAGTAATAAAACTTGAATTAAAGAAAAATCTACCAGATATAGATAGAGAGAAATTCTTCAAAGTAGTCAAAGCAGGCTTTTCAAAAAGAAGGAAAACCATTATAAATTCCCTTTCTTCCTATGGCTTTGATATAGAAAAGGATATTATAAGAGAAGCCCTAGAAGAAAGCAGTATAGACCCAGGCGTAAGAGCAGAAAACATTTCTGTAGAAGAATTTATGAAACTTAGTACAGTTTTACCTCCTTTAAACATATAAATATATTATATAGTTTAATAGGAGGGATTTTTATGACTAGAGTTCTTGGATATACAAAGAAATTCATTATACTTAAAAAAGACTTTTCTAACATGGAAGGCAACAAGGCAAAAGGTCATGGGAAATTAGAGATAAAAGGACTAAAAGGGAATTTATCCATATCACTAGAAAATGCAGAAATTGACCAAAACTACAATGTACTATTTGTAGAAGGAGACAAAACATATAATATAGGTAAAGTCTATACAGAGAACAATGGAAAAAGCAAAGAGGAAATAGAGTTCAATATATCTGATTTAGAAGCCAAAGGATTGTCCTTAGACAGAATAAATGGAATCTTAATAATAAGAGACAAAAATGTTTTACTAGGCGAATATATTGGAAAAGATAATGGTTGCTTAGAAAGATACATTAAATCACAAATTGCAGCAGCAAAAGAAGAAAGCCAAGAAGAATTAGATTATCAAGAAGAAATAGAAGTTCAAGATGAATCAGAGCTAATGGAAACTCAGCCTCCTATAGAACCTGAATATATTTTGGAGCCTGAACCTGTATTTCACTATGAAACAGAAGAGTTTGAACCAGGGCCAGAG
>JAQVYQ010000003.1:0-9493 GCA_028708575.1 Tissierellia bacterium | reverse complement strand
GCCAGAGTTTGAACCAGTCCCGGACCCTGAAGAAATTATGCCTCAGGAAATACTAGCAGAAGATGACTTTGTAGCAGACTTCCAACCAATTGGAGATCTTGGTCTTGAGTCTGAACCCATAGCTGTGGAAGCAGAACCTCAAGAAGAGGTTAGCGCAAAAGAATATAATAATGACTATAATAGAAAAGTTACCCAAAGAAATCAAACTACAAAATATATACTTAGCATCCTAAGATACTTCCCTTATGTAGATCCATTTAGAGTTAATTTATCTGGATATAATTGGTGGAGAATAGATTATCAAGACGATGGAAAAGGGTTTTTACCCTATTTTGGATATGTAATAAATTCTGAAAAAAGCAATCAAGTCATAAATAAAGATGTTACAGCTAATGAATTAATGGAAGTCCATGAGCACTATATATTTGGCCTATATAATATGGGAGATGAAGTAAAATACTATGTATATGGTATCCCAGGAGGATTTCATATTGACGAACACCCATATGGGGGAGATACAGGATTTAATACTTGGTTTGAAGGCAGTGATATACCAGGTTACTGGTTAATCTATATAGACCCATTAACAGGGGAAGTCATGAAGCCAATAAATCCTATGGAACCAACAGATTAAATTTTGAAAATAAAATATGGATTAATATAAAATATGGGTATATTATATTTATAGCAAAGGAGGAATAATAGTGGAAGAAGTAATTATTTATACAAGTAATACATGTCCCTATTGTACACTAGCAAAGAATTATTTAACAGAAAAAGGCATAGAATATACTGAAAAAAACATACAGACAGACAAAGAAGCAAGAGATGAATTAATGAAAATGGGGCATATGGGAGTACCTGTATTAGTAAGTAATGGACAAGAAATAGTAGGATTTGACAAACAAAAAATTGATCAATTACTAGGAAAATAAAAAAACGAAATGGAGTATTTCCATTTCGTTTTTTTATTTCAATATTTATTTATTGATTTCAGTCATTAGTGCATCAAGATCAAGTCCGTGAACCATAGCAGCTTCTTCTAAGCTTTCCATTTGGCTTGATGGACAACCAACGCAACCCATACCAAATCTCATTAAAATTTCTATAGCTTCAGGTTTTTTTCTAATGATCTCACCAATAAGCATATCTTTAGTAATTTCCATTGATATACCTCCCATTAATAAATTGATTTTAATTCATAGTAGTATACTAGCATATAATTTTTATTTTTGCTAGTACTATTATATAATTTTTTCAAAAAATATAATTATTTTAAAAAAATTAATAAAACAATAAATAATTGTATAAAATACCTTTTGCTTGGAGAAAATCAATTAAGGAGGTGTAATTATGGAAAATAATAATAGAAACAGAGAAAGGGAAAATAGCACTGATAATGACTTTAGTATAGGAGAAATGTTACTAAGAGTCTTAATTACAGCTATAGTAGTGGCCATAGCAGCTTTCTTAACGCCAGGATTTACTATAGATGGACTTTGGAGTTTGTTGTTAGCAGCAGTAGTAATAGGAGTTCTGGACTATTTAATACAAAAATTTACTGGTGTTAATGCTACTCCATTTGGTAGAGGTATTTCTGGCTTCCTAGTTGCTGTAATTATTCTATATGCTACAAAGTTCATAGTACCAGGTTTTAATATTTCCCTGTGGGGTGCAATTATTGGAGCCATTGTAATTGGTGTAGTTGATGCCATAATGCCAGGAAGAGCAATGTAAAAAGACTATCCATAAATTTTTATAGGATTTATATTATAGATCTCTGATTAAATCTACCTTCAGAGGGTATAAAGGAAAAAATGGAGGTATTTAATATGAATATACAGATTACTGAAAAAGCTAAAACCGAACTTGACAACCTTTATGGTGATAGTAAAGATGATAAAGTATTAAGAATATCTGCTAAATCATATGGTTGTGGTGGTGCATCATTTGCATTAAACCTTGATGATCCAAGAGAAGATCAAGAAATAATAAAAGTAGATGGTTATGGATTTGTTTTAGAAAGTGGAGTAAGCGGTAACTATAAAAATATAACGATAGACTATTCTGACAATGTATTAAAAAAAGGAATCAAGATGGTGGCTAAATAAGCCAAACAAACAATAATTATTAAACCCTTGGAAATTTATTACCAAGGGTTTTAATCTGTAAAAAAGTACTGTCAATAAAATTTTTCTTGGATATAATAATATAGATCTCTGATTAGATATACCCGTACGGGGTATATTAATAAAAAAGGAGGCTATAATATGAAAATCAAGATTTCACAAAAAGCCAAAGACCAACTTGACAATTTATATGAGCATAGTAAAGATGAAAAATCATTAAGAATATATATTTCAACATATGGTTGAAAAGGCCCAACATTTGGCTTAGCTCTGGATGAGCTTACAGAAGAACAAGAAGCAATACAAGTAGAAGGTTATAATTTTGTTTTAGATAAAGGATTAGAAAAATATAAAGGCTTTTGGATAGACTATGGCGACAATTGGTTAAGAAGAGGATTCAATGTAACAAATATGTAAGTAGAATTAAGAAGCAATAAATATCAAAAACTCTTAGCATTTTTGCCAAGAGTTTTTGATTTGTCAAATGCTTTTTTACATACACTTTAGACCTTTGTGTTATAATGAATAAGAAGATTAATTAAATTTATTAATTATGGATACCAAACTAAAGAATGAAAGGAGTGGGGATTGTGGATTCTAGTCCTTTACCCAAGCGGAATCAAATAAACAAAACAGAAGAGCCGCAATCCAAACTAATAGCGGCCTTCCTAATAACTTAATAAGGAGGGAACTTATGAATGAATTAGAAATCCTACAGCTCATAGAAGAAAAAAAATATAAAAGACTCAAAAAAGTACTTTCTGATATGAATGAGGTAGATATAGCAGATATTTTAAATGATTTGGATTCTAATACTACATTATTGATATTTAGAATGCTCCCTAAGGATTTAGCCGTAGATGTATTTGCACATTTTTCTACAGAACAACAAGAAGATATCATAAATGCAGTTACAGACAAAGAGTTAAACTACATTTTAGATGAACTTTTCTTTGATGATATGATAGATATGATCGAAGAAATGCCATCAAATGTAGTAAGCAAAATACTTATAAATTCCACTCAAGAAGAAAGGAATTTAATAAATCAATTTTTAAAGTATCCTGAGGATTCAGCCGGCAGCATAATGACCATCGAATATGTTGAACTAAAGCCAACAATGAATGTAAAAGAGGCTTTAGCTCATCTAAAAGAAATCGGCCTAAACAAAGAAACTATCTATACCTGTTATGTAACAGATACACAAAGAAAACTAGAAGGTATAGTATCCCTTAGGAAATTAGTAATATCCAATGATGATGCAAAAATAACTGATTTAATGGATACAGAAGCAGTATATGTATATACACATGATGACCAAGAAAGTGTCGCCAATGTATTTGTAAAATATGGATTTTTAGCATTGCCAGTAGTAGATAATGAAAATAGATTAACTGGTATAATAACTGTCGATGATATAATGGATGTAATTGAACAAGAAGCAACAGAAGACTTCCAAATAATGGCTGCAATGGTACCATCTGAAACAGCTTATATGAATACTAAAGTAACAAGCTTAGCAAAACAAAGAATACCATGGTTATTAGTACTTATGTTATCTGCTACCTTTACAGGTAGAATTATTAATAAATTCAACGATGTTTTACAGGCAGTGGTTATTTTGGCCTCATTTATTCCTATGCTAATGGATACAGGCGGTAATTCAGGAAGTCAATCTTCTACTTTAATTATTCGTGGCCTTGCCACAGGGGAAATAAATGTAAAAGATGCTGGAAAGATTTTTTGGAAAGAAATTAGAATTGGTATAATAGTTGGGTTAACCTTAGCGGCTGTAAATTTTGCTAGATTGATGTTAATCGAAAAGGTTGATCCAACAGTAGCTTTAACAGTATCTTTAACCTTGGTAGTTACAGTAATGATTGCCAAGATGGTAGGCGGCACTCTGCCATTGCTTGCAAAAAAACTTAAAGTAGATCCAGCCCTAATGGCAGGTCCCTTGATTACAACACTAGTAGATGCCATAAGTTTAATGGTCTACTTCTCAGTAGCATCAGCTCTATTAGGACTATGATAGAAAGCAGTGAACAACTAACAACTAACAGTGAACAGTTATTGGGGTCTAGCCTTCGAAGCCTAGACCCCAACCGTTCTTAGTTCTTCACTCTTAGTTCTTCACTGTTAGTTGTTCACTGTCCACTAAACCGTATATCTCTCTAAATCCTTACCAAATTCAACACTTACCTTCTTAAACTCTTGTATATTATTAATCATATTTGAAATCTCTTGTGTATAGTCTTGTACAAATGCAGATACCTCTTCAGATGATGCTGAGTTTTCTTCAGCAATAGCTGCCAATGACTCGATACTTGTAGACAATGTAGTAATATAATTAGTTTCCTCTTGTAGTTCATTAGTCAATTCTATAATCAATTCAGTAACATTAGTAATAGATTTAGCTGACTTTTGACTTTCGTTTGAAACTTCATTTAATCTAATATTTTCCTTTTCCAGAACATTATATTGATTGCCAATATCTTCTACAAATCCGTCGATCTCATCAATAAAGACTTCTAAGTTTTCATTAATAGTTTGAACAGCATCTTGTGAACTTTCAGCTAACTTTCTTATCTCCGAAGCTACAACAGCAAATCCTTTACCATATTCCCCTACCCTAGCAGCTTCAATACTAGCATTTAAAGCCAATAGATTAGTTTGCTCAGCAATGCTTTCAACAGTTCCAACAATATCATTTACATCCTTAGCGTGATTTTGCAAAGCTTGTCCCTTTTCACGAACTAGAGAAAACTCCATTAATACTTCATTAAGGCTATCAGAAGTTGACTTCAATTTAGAAAAACCATCATTTATCATTCTTGCTGTCTCTTCAAGCTTTTCTTTTCCGCCATTTTCCTTTTCCACTACATGGTTTAATGATTCAACAGATTTATTTAATTGAGAAGCAACATTTTCGGTTTCTTCAGCCTGACTAATTGCTCCATGAGCAACTTGTTCAACAACCCCTGTAATATCATTTGAAGTATAGCTCATATTATTAGAAATTAAAGTAAATTGGTCTGCAAAAGAATTAAGCTCATCAGTAGTACCTTTATATCCTACGAAATCAGTTTTAACACCCATTTTTACTTGATTTATTTTCTTACTAATATCTTGGAAGAAATCATTTGTATCTATATCCTGTACTATAGACATATCCTTTGTAATAAGGTCATCTAAAGAAGAATTTATAGATTTCAAAGGTTTAAATAAAAGCTTACTAATAATAAAAGGTATAAGAGCTGAAATAATCAAACCTACTGGAATAGCTAACTCTGGGTTTGAAAATCTATAAGCAAGCATTGTTGGCAAGCCAACTAGTATTAAACAAGCAAATCCGATTTTCAATTCCATTTTTTTCATAAATCCGAAAGAAAGTAATTTATTAAAGCCATATTTCTTTTCTAAATATATATCTTCCTTAAATCTAATTTCAACCTTAACAAAATCAGCTTTCTCTTCTATCACTTTAGTTTCAATATCTTCCTCAAAATAATCGGATGCACCTTGTAACATACCAAAGAAGTATGAAAACATTCCTCTTTGGGAAGAATAAGTCATATAGGCTGTATTTCTGTTAATAGGTTTAATACCTAATATTGGAGGTTTAGCACCAAAGATTCTTTTGGTTACAACTACATGAATATCATACATAGCAGCTAAAAAAGAATAAAGATTTTTATATCTAAAGAAAGCAGGATATTCTTTTGAGAAAGTAAGAATATTATTATTACCAATATTTTTCCACACTTCATCAGATGTTTTACCAATCTCATTTGCTATATAATCAACAATACCTAAAGCAACTTTATCATCTATATCTTCCATAGGTGAGAATATTTTGTCCTTATGGAGACCAAAGTTATTTAAAGCATCATTAGTTACATCATCGCCATAAAGTTTCCTACTGGTCTGAACCCATGCTGATACGATTGTACCTTTCAATTAAATTCTCCTTTCATCTATCAATCTATTACATTAAATATACCACAAAATATGGCAAAAATAACTAAATTATGACAAGTTTATTTAAAATAATAAAAATACCATATAAACTTAGAAATATTAGTAGTTAACTAGAGAATTGTTAAAAATGTTAAAATTATTTAAAAACTTTTATACTACAATTAATTGACAAAATAAAAGAGTAATAGTATAATATATTATTTAATTGACAGAGTGGGAAAAATGTGCTATAATGCTTTATATGTAGAGTGTCCCTAAACACTCCATTATTACCCCACTAAGGGAAAATCCTACGGAAGGTGGTTATAAGTATTGGAGGCAAATACCGTTTTACAAATTCGAAAATTATTAGAGGGATCCATAGGCAAAAGAGTAGTTCTCAAAGCCAACAAAGGTAGAAATAAGACGACCATAAAAGAAGGAATACTGGAATCCGCTTATCCCAGCTTATTTGTAGTAACAGTGTCAAATCAATACGACAGTGTAAGGCGAGTATCTTACACATATTCAGATGTATTGACTTCCACAGTTGAAGTAACAATATGCGATGAACAAAATCAAGATATGAAGATTTCATGATTTCATGACAAATAAACCTCTTTAGATAAATTCTAAAGGGGTTTTATTTTTTTATACAAAAGACTGCTTCATGCCAGGTTTATTAATAATTACTTATTTATCATAAACTTGGACTTTCAGTCATATATATTTCAGTAGGATGTAATAGGAAATTTTAGGGGGGGTATTATGGCCATTGAATTAATAAAAGAGAGCTTCAAGGTAGAAGAGTCAAGAGGTAGCAGTGAAGTCCAAGCCTTAGTAGAAACTGAAGCCTATTTAAGCCCAAGAGATATAGGAAGAATTCTATGGGTACAAGGAAAAGTTGAAATTCTTAATTCAAAATTAGTAAAAGACAAACTAATAATAAGCGGAACAACAAGATTCAATATTCTCTACAACAGTTTAGACGAGCTTAATAACACACGTATTCATGTGCAAGAAACAGCAAAAGAATTCAGAGAAGAATTAGAAATTCTTGGCGTAGATGAAAACATGGCAGCAAAAGTAAAATCCAAGATAGAATATATAGAATACAATCTAGATGAATCCAAACTACAACTTATTGCCTTAGTAAATCTATCAGGGCAAGTAGAAGAATATAAGTCAGTAGAAGCCATAAAAGAAATCAATTCTATAGATGGTTTGGAGATTTTAAAGGAAACTATAAACTATAAAGAAGTATTTTCAAGAGGAATATCTCACGCAAATGTAAATGAAACAATCAATCTAGGAGATGACTATCCAGAAATAGAAGAAGTAATAAAATTTTCCACAAAGACCAAAGAAGTAGAATCAATGGTAGCAGATGATAGAATAATTACATCAGGTCAAGTAATGGTAAACCTTATTTATTACGGTGGACAGAGAATAAATTCATATAAAACAATACTTCCATTCAATCACTTCATAGAAATGCCAGGAGCAACTAATGAATTAGACAAAGAAGTTGAATACGAAATAGCAGAAGGAAATTATGAGATAATGGGCAATGAACTAGGTGAACGAAAAATCCTTAATCTAGACATAAGAGTCAAAGTAACTGGCAAAGCATTCCAAGACAAGACAAGGAAATTAATAATAGATGCCTATTCAACAATAGAAGAATTATCAATAGAAAGTGAAGAACTAATCATTAAAGAAAATCTTCAAGATATTAATCAAATAGAAGATATAAATGTTTCTATTAAAGAAATAGATGCAATGGATGTTCTTGAAGTAGGAGGCTATGCAAGTATTCTAGGCAAAAGCATAGTTGAAAATGGGATAGAAATTGATGGCGTCTTGTCTCTAAATGTTGAATACATAGACAGGATATCCGAAGAAATCATGTCATATAAGATGGACTATCCATTTAATTCCATAATATATGAAGATGTAGATCCAATGGTAATGGTTGAAATAGAATCCTCAATGGGAAATGTAGATTACTTTATAAAGAAAGATAGCTTGGACATAGACTTAAAAATTCAACTAAGAGCTAATTTAAGCAAAAATAGGAGAATATATACTATAAAAGAAATACAAGAAACAGAACGCCTAATAGATAAAAGCAATGCACCAAGTATTATCATTTATATAGTACAAAGAGGGGACACACTCTGGGATATAGCAAAAAGGTATAACTCCACCAAAGAAGACATATGCATATCCAACAATCTAGACTCACAAGACCTAAACCCAGGGGATAAAATTATTATAGAGAAAAAAATAGAAGAAATAGCACTGTGATTATAAAACCCGGCTTATGATAATAGAATTCCGTTCACTATTTCAGAAGATTTCAATAGCTCATTCTATTATCATAAGCCTTTGTAATTACACACCGTAGGTGTCATTCCGAACGAATATGAGGAATCTAGGGTTTTGGCCCAAAAGCTAGACCCAAACACCTATTCCTTATTCCCTATTCTCTACTCAATATGCTATAATAAAAAGGCTAAGTTTATAAACAAGGAGATTAATAATGCGAGAAATAGTAATAGAATCCTTTGGTAAAATAAATCTAGCCCTTGATGTTTTATATAAAAGAGAAGACAACTATCATGAAATAAACACAATAATGCAAGAAATAAGCTTAAGGGATAGATTGACCTTTACTGATGAAAAAGAAGACATAATAATAGAATCAGAGGACAAAGAAATGCCATTAGATTCTACCAATCTTGTCTACCAAGCATGGGAAAAGATGAAATCCACCTATGGCATCAATAGAGGCCTAAGAGTAAAAATAGAAAAAAACATACCAATAGCTGCAGGCCTTGCTGGAGGCAGCTCTAATTGTGCTGCAACTTTAAAAGCAATAAATCAAATATGGGATCTAAAAGTATCCCAAAAAGAATTAATGACAATTGGCAAATCCCTAGGAGCAGACATTCCATTCTGCATATTAGGCGGTACAGTACAAGCCAAAGGAATAGGAGAAGACCTAACTACCCTTAGACCATTTAAGGATAGACTTATCCTTCTAGCAAATCCAGGATTTGGCATATCAACAGAATATGCCTACAAGCAAGTAGATTTAAATGCCAATTACTATGATATAGATACTATAGTAAAATCCATAGAAGAAGATAATACATACCAAGTAGCATCCAAGCTAAAAAACAAACTAGAAGAAAGCATTATAAAAGAACACCCAATAATAGATGAAATAAAAACAATAATGATACAAAATGGAGCCCTAGGCTCCCTAATGAGCGGCAGCGGCCCAACAGTATTCGGCATATTCGACAACCAAGAAAAACTAGAAACCGCAAAAACCAAACTATCCCAAAGTATAGAAAAAGTCTACTCCTGCAAAACGATTTAACCCAAGATACTTC
>JAQVYQ010000098.1 GCA_028708575.1 Tissierellia bacterium | reverse complement strand
TTGCAGAACACTTCTCAAAAATGGGGTTGATATTTCTATAGTTGCTCAACTTGCAGGTCATGCTTCTGGTTATGTTACGGCACAAGTATATACTATTCCAAGGCAAGAAGAATTGGAGGCAGCAATAAAAACATTAGTTTAGGATTTAAAAAGCAGGCATCATTTTGAACTGACCTTTGTCAAGTAGACAGGTAATTTAATTAAAAATTTTATGCACATTTGGATGCATGGTTTCGATATTCTAAAGGAGCCATGCATCTTAGTCTTTTTTGAAATCTTTTTTCATTGTAAAATATAATATATTCAACTATTTTTCCTCTTAATTCTTCAAGTGTTCTGAACTTTTTTCCATAAAACATTTCAGCTTTTAAAGTACCAAAAAATCCTTCCATAGGGCCATTATCAATACATTTTCCAACTCTAGACATACTTTGAGTCATTCCAGCTTCTTCAATCTTACCTTTAAAGATATTCCCTGTATATTGAAACCCTCTATCACTGTGAAATATGGGCTTAGCATCAGGATATTTTTGTATTGCTTTATCAAACATGCTAAATACAAGATGATTATTGTTCTTAAAGGAGAGTTCATATTCAATAATACTATTATCATAAAGATCCATAATTGGGCTTAAATACAGCTTTCTACTATCTCCAGGAATTGAGAGTTCAGTTACATCTGTAAGCCATTTCTTATTAGGGGCCTTAGCACTAAAATCCCTTGATAAAATATTTTCCTTTGTATACTCTGGTTTTACTTTGATACGATTAACTTTCTTTCTTCTAATTCTAGCTGTAATACCCAAAACATTCATAAGTCTATGTATATATCCTTCTGAGAATGACTTATGATTTAGTTTATTAATGAACATGGTCATTCTTCTATACCCTAAAATTCCATCAAATGTTGAATGATATTCATTAATTAATGAACATAGTAGCTCATCTTGCTTTTCTTTTTCAGGTTTAATCCTATTTTTATGTTTGTAGTACCCACTTCTTGAAACATCTAAAACTTCACATAGCATTGTTACTGAATAGCCTTTTTCTTTAAAAATATCTATTGTTTTGTATTCCGCTTCCTGTCTTACTTTCGAGAGCGAAGTTGTCGTTCGAATTCCTCTTTTTTTTTAAGAACTTCAAGCTCAAATTCTCTTCTTTTTCTTAATGCTTTCTCTTTTTCAAGTTCATGTTTTAGTTTCTCAATTTCAGGTAAACTATTTTCATCAATTTCTGACTTTGGCTTTGGTCCACGCTTTTGATATTTTAGTACTTCAGGTCCCTTGTCTATATATGCCCTTGTCCATTTGTATACTAGTGCATAAGTAATTGAATACTTATCAGCTGCATCTTTGTAGCTCATATTATTGTCAATAACCCATTGAACTATTTCTAATCTCTCTTCAAATGTAGTCTTTCTAGATTTCATAGTATAGACATCTCCTTTAGGATCATAATCTTTTATATCTATACCATTATACCATTTATTAATCCATCTTCTTACAACAGAATAAGCAATATTATATTTAGCTGCTAAGTCAGGCATTGAATATTTACCTGAAGTATATTCTTCTACTACTGACAGTTTAAACTCCTTACTATATGATTGGTTTCTACTTGATGAATCAAGAGCATTAGGTCCGTGTTCTTTATATCTTAGATACCATTGACGCACAACTTCATTTGTGGTTCCAATTTCATCAGCAATTCCTTGAAGACTAATATGACCTTTCTCATAATCTTTACAAGCTTTAATTTTTACTTCTTTACTATACTTCGCTTTTCTTCCCATAAAAAATACCTCCAAGTAGATAATCTAATTTTAATTAATTAGACTGTCTACTTTGGAAGTATCATATCATTCCCTGCTAAATGTTTTTTCTCATTAAATCCATTGACCCTAATACCACATGAGCTAAACCAAATCCTAATAACCCTGTTGCTACCATCATTCCCATATCCATCTTCTTTAATTTTCTTACACTTAAATCCGGAATTCTTGAATATATCGCTGCACCTGTTACTGCTGTTCCCAGTACCGTTGGAATCAATCCTTTTTTCATTGTTTTACCTCCTTATAATATTGATTGTATAAGACTTTATCTTATTTTTTGCTCTTAATACATAAATATACTATGAGAAAATTGGTTATAGTTCAAGATTAATATTTATTATAACCAATTGTTGTTATTTAATAGGAGGTCTATTTGTTATTTTTATGCAATTTAAAATATAATTTTTTAAGAGCCTTTATTTTGATATAAAATTCTCTATGACCCAATTAGTAACTTTGTCTACTAATGCCATTCCTTCTGCTCTTGTTAGATAATCATCATATCTCTTTTCATCAAGTATTATTCCTTTCCTTTTAAGATTATTGTAATAATCTTCACCCCAATGAAGTTTATTATAATCTAATTCCTTTGCTTCCTTAATCATAATTGATTTATTCAAAGATGAACCAGGACATGTTTTGCCAGCATCAGGATTATCCCTATGAAATATTATGGATGATTCCCCATATTTGTCTATGAAATATCTCATCAATTTTAATATCTCTTCTTTTTGTCTACCTTCTAATTTATCATATCCTAATTCATTATATATATTAGTTTCTGGTATATCAAAATTCCCTATCATCTCGACTGCTAATGCTCCTATATTCCAACCCTTAATACTTGCTGGTATAATGTCAAAAGGCCTACCAGTCAACCATATACCATCAGGAAACAATGTTAGATGCTGCCCTATATCAGACCAACCTAGTGATATTGTATGATAATTTTTCATGGCTTGTTGCATAGCTATATAGTTATCCCCGGTAAAATTGCGATGGGTTGGTTTCCAAGTGTGATGAATATGAAGTTGCTTAAAAGTATAATCTTCTAATTCTATGATTAGATTTTCAATTTTTAAGAATCTAAAATCACTCATTATTCAATCTCCTTACTTTTTTGATTTTCATCTTTATACTATTTATATACTCTTAGGTGAACTTTTGTACCATTTAATTTTGTGAGAATCTTCTCTCCGCGAAAAAAATACACATAAAAAAGGCTTGTAAAACTACAAGCCTAATAATTTACAAAGTGGCGGGAATGTGTGGGAATCGAACCCACCCAAGAAGCTCCTAACCCCTCGCGCTGGTTTTGAAGACCAGAGGGCACACCAGCACCCATCCATCCCCATATAATGGGCGACCAAGGTACACCCATACAGTAATATTGCTATTTTCTATTGCATATCAAACTATATTATTTTCCTATGAAAAAGTATCCGACTCCCCACTTTGTTTCGATATATTGGGTATCATTGCTATTTTTCTCAATTTTTTCTCTGATTCTTCTTATGTGAACATCTACAGTTCTTAATTCACCAAAATATTCATAGCCCCAAATCTTCTTTAGTAACTCTTCTCTGGTAAATACTACACCCGGATTTGTGGATAATACATAGAATAAATCAAACTCTTTCCCCGTAAGATTTAAATTATTATCATTATAAAAAATTTTCCTTCTAATTGCATCTATGGTGAATTCACCCAAATGGATAAGATAATCCTTATTATTTGATGTTTTATAACTAATCCTTCTAAATAATGAATTAATTCTTGCCTTTAATTCCAATATATTAAATGGCTTAACTAGATAATCATCCGCCCCATACTCAAATGCCAGAATCTTATTTATATCTTTATTATTTATTGATACTATTATTAATGGAATTGTTGAAACTTTCCTGATTGATTTGCATACCTCTACACCTTCTAAACCTGGAGTTTCCGGTTCTATTAATAATAATTTATAATCATTAATGTTTAATTTTTCTATTATGTTCTTTCCATTACTTATAACATCAATATTATATCTATCATTTTCCAGATTATATCTTATACTATCTGCAAATGTCTTGTCATTATCCACAATCAAAACACTGTCATTCATTCACTCACCTCATAATTATGCTTCAATCATTTGTCAAAATCCTTTTATTATCTTCTCTCTTTGTAATCCTCTTTTGATCAAATGATTCTAATAATGCTAAAGCTATCTTTCTATTAGTACCTAATAAATCTCTAAATTCTGCTACTGTTATACTGCCATTTTTATTTATAAAACTGATTAATTCACTCTTGGATTTTTTATATAAATCATTTAAGATAA
>JAQVYQ010000097.1 GCA_028708575.1 Tissierellia bacterium | reverse complement strand
AATGGCTACATAAACGAGGATTTTTAGTAGAGGCATACTATTATGAAGATAAATAAGATAAAAACTAAAAGAATAATGTTGATAATTGTGCTTTTCTCTTTGATATTGGTTGCTGAACCTGCAAAAGCGGATCCATTTTTGACAAAAGAGGAGCTTGATTATATAGGACAAGAAAATATAATAAAGGCTGTATCCCTACATGGTGGCGCTCCAATTCAATATGCTGATACAAATGGAAATGTAAAAGGTATTTCTAAAGAAGTTTTAGAAGAAATATGCAATATGTCTGGGCTTGTCTTTGAATACCAACTATATGGCACCCTAGATGAAGTTTTCAATTCTGATGCTGATATAACCTTCGGTATACCAAATAATTATACGACTGATAATATGGTTTTGTCGCTACCATATTTAAAATCTCAGACAATATTATACGTGAATTCGTCATTAGACTCAAGCAAACTAGATGACAAAAAATATGCTGCTGTCAAAGGTAGTGACTTACCTGAAGGGATCAAGAAAGAAACCGCAATATATTTTGACACACGAGAGGCTAGTCTAGATGCAGTTGAATTTGGACAGGCCGATTATGGATATGGAAATTCCTATTCTGTTGCATTTTACACATTACAAAACAATTATAAAAATATAATCACAGTACCTCAGGGGAAAGAATCAAGGGAATATTGTATAGGTTTTCTTAAAGATAATGAGATATTACTTTCTATTATTAATAAATCCATTGAGGCATTTGATGAAACTCATATGAAGACCTTGGTTTTAAATGCAACAACACAAATTGAGAGGAAGATTACACTTCCAATGATTATAGATAGCTATGGTATTCAAATATTTGGGTTTATCCTACTAGTAATGGCAGTATTATTACTGAGTTTTATCCATAATATTCGGGCAAACAATCAGCTAAAAATTCAAAATGAAAGGTACCATATATTATCACAAACATCAAACGAGTATTTATATGAATATTATGTAAGGACAAAGCACCTGGAATTATCCAAAAATTGTATTCAGTTGTTTGGGAATGTTGATAACCTTAGTGAATTAGTAACTCAATTAGAAAATGTCTTAATTAATGATGATTTGGAAAAAACTTTACCAATAATAGAATTACCTACTACTAATGGAGATAAAGGTCTATTTAAGTCTGTTAGTTCACCTATATATGATGATAAAGGGAAGATTTATTCTGTTATTGGAAAGTTGATTGATATTAGTAAAGAGGAAGAAGAAAAACAGGAACTTATAAAAAAATCGGAAATCGATGGATTGACAGGTCTATACAATGCAATTACCACTAGAAGACTAATTACTGAGAGAATAATAAATACTGATTTAAAAAAGACAGGTGCACTAATTTCAATTGATTGTGACAAATTCAAAGCTGTTAATGATACCTATGGGCATTTACAAGGTGATAATGTTTTGATTAATGTAAGTAAGGCTATATCTCGGACCTTTAGAAAAAATGATATCTTGGGACGAATTGGAGGAGACGAATTTTGTATATATATGCAGGATATTATTTCCAAGGAATTAGTTGCTTTAAAATCTCAGCAACTAATGGATCTAATCCTAGAAATCAATAGAGACTTACAAGTCACAGTAAGTATAGGTATAGCATTATTAACTGATGAAAAATCTTATGAGGATTTATTTAAAAAAAGTGATACTGCTCTATATGAAGCTAAGAGAAAAGGGGGAGACCTGATAGAATTTGCCGAGTAGTCCTTATTATGGATGGAAGGAAGGAGAGAGAATTATATGGAAGGTACTAAGAAAGATAATATAAAAAAGGGTATGAAGGTAAGAATTGTACAAAAACAAGATCAAGCTTCTGGAAATCTAACTGAAGGGATAGTTTTTAAAATCCTTACAAATTCAGTTACTCATCCCCATGGAATTAAGGTTATGCTTGAGAGTGGTATTGTTGGCAGAGTTAAGGAAATAGTAGTGGAATGAAGAAAGCATAATTGAATATCATAAAGTTAAGGACATGATAGTGATAAGATCTCATGTCCTTTTTTTAAAGAAATATAGGGGAGGAGAATATATGGCAATAGAAAATCAATATTTATCGGATGTTGAGACAATATTATCTCATCGGTATGACAATGGGGCTGACCTTTGGACAACTCCAGATATTAGATTATTGAAAGGCTCGCCATTTTCAACCTTTGAGTGTGTTCTTTATCTACTGGAGCTTGGGATGTCTTATGAAGAACCTATTTTGAAATGGGCTGCGGACTTGATTTTCAAAGTGTGGCAGGAAGATGGACGCTTCAAAATATATCCTAAAGGGACTATCTATCCTTGCCAAACAGCCATCGCTGCTAATGTGATGTGTCATATGGGATATTCCAAAGACTACAGACTTCAAAAGACTTTTCAGCATTTCTTAGATACCCAGTATCGAGATGGTGGTTGGCGTTGCAATAAGTTTTCTTTCGGACATGGTGAGGAAACTGAGTATTCAAATCCACAACCTACTTTAAATATACTTGATGCATTTCGTTTTAGTCAATATTTCAATAATGAACCGGCACTTGATAGAGCAGTAGAATTTTTACTGGAACATTGGGTTATTCGAAAACCTATAGGGCCTTGTCACTATGGAATTGGCACCTTGTTTATGCAAGTTGAATACCCTTTCCGTAATTACAATTTATTTGAGTATGTATATGTTTTATCATTTTACAATGGTGCAAAGAATGACAGCCGCTTCCTTGAAGCGTTTAGAGCACTTCAATCAAAAACTATTGAAGGTCAAATTGTGGTGGAGCGTATTGTGCCTAAATTAGCCAAACTCTCTTTCTGCAAAAAAGGTTCACCAAGCTTATTGGCAACAAAACGGTATAATGAAATTATTGAAAACCTTAATATGCAATTATAATTTAAACTCTCCACTATAACACCAGACTTTTATTAGATGTTATAATGAATTATGATTGGAGGCATTTGATAGAATGAAGACCTATAAAACATCAGAAGTTGCACGTTGCATTGGGATCCATCACAATACGGTAAGACTTTATGAGGAATTGAAACATATTCCAAAACCGGAAATAAAATCAAATGGCTATCGCATATTTACAGATTTTTATTTTGGACAAGTTTTTGATGTAGGCAAATCAAGTGAGATTGTTGTTAAAAAGTCCTATGCAACGGGATTAACTAGTACCTCAGCAAGTACAAGGTATAGCTTTAAGTTTATTAGTATTAGTGAATAAATTTTAATCTGACATAACAACAAGTCGAAATCTGTGGAGGTAAGGATGAAATATAAGGGTACGCTTATTGCAGTAAAAAACATGAATAAAAGCAAACAATTTTACAATGACGTATTAGGGCTCGGTGTTCTTGATGATTTCGGATCTAATGTTATCCTAGATGGTGGAGTGTTTCTTCAAACAGTGGATTCTTGGCAGGGATTTATCGGGGATAAAAATATTATACTTTCTAATAATGCCAGTGAACTATATTTTGAAGAAGCCCACATGGATATTTTTTTAAAACACCTAAAAAACTTGGATATAACCTACGTTCATCCACCGATAGAGCATAGTTGGGGACAACGTGTAGTGCGGTTTTATGACTTGGACTGTCATATTATAGAAGTCGGAGAAGATATTTGTATGGTTGTAAAACGTTTTGCTGATAGTGGAATGACAGTGGAGCAAGTTGCGAAAAGAATGGATGTTTCAGTGACCTATGTTGAAAAATGCTTAAAAAAGGGCGAAAAGTAAACTCGATGATGTCATATTAAAAGTGCACACTAAAATAGGGTGATATAAATGAAAATAAATCGGTTGTTTGAAATAGTATATATCCTACTTGATAAAAAAGTAGTAACGTCTAAAGAGCTTGCAGAGCGATTTGAGGTTTCATCAAGAACTATTTATCGTGATATTGAAACTCTTTCTTCGGCAGGTATACCTGTTTATATGAGCAAAGGTAAAGGTGGTGGCATATCACTTTTGCCAGACTTTGTTCTGAATAAAGCTGTTATTACGGATGAAGAAAAAGAGGACATACTCTCATCATTAAAAGCTGTAAATGCTATTAATCCTAATAAAACAGATAACGCACTTAAAAAGCTCAGCAGCTTGTTTGGTGAATCAAATACAGATTGGATTGAAGTGGATTTTTCTTCTTGGGCTAAGGGACAGAACGAAATTGAAACATTTAATGCAAT
>JAQVYQ010000042.1 GCA_028708575.1 Tissierellia bacterium | reverse complement strand
GCCGATGGTACTTGGATGGTAACGTCCTGGGAGAGTAGGAAATTGCCAGGCTACATATATAAAGACCTATTACGTTTGAATCGTAGTAGGTCTTTATTTTTTTAATAGCGAATATCGCAGTCGAATACCCAGTAGAATGGGCACACAGTAACACAAATTCATTTGCTCTCTATCGATGGCATGAACTTGGTATATTAACCCTTATAATAAGTATATCTACTCTTTATAGTTGATTTTTGTTTATACATTAGTATTTCAGCATTTCTAATGGTTTTCAAAATACTATCACAATTTTCTTCTTTTGTATCACAACCAAAGGAAATACTAACTGGAAAGTTATTTACAGACTCATATTTATTAAATTCTTCTATTCTTTTAATAATAATATTAGCTACTTTACTAGAAGTTTTAGGCAATATAATTATGAACTCATCGCCACCAATTCGAGCAATAAAATCTTCTTTACGACATCCTGCCTTTATTGAATTTGCAACTTTTTGTATTAGTTCATTTCCTTTATCATGGCCCATAGTATCATTGATTTCCTTTAATCCATTAATATCTCCCATTATAATTGAGATAGGTAAATTATCTTCTTTATCCAATTCATTAATAATTAGTTTATAATATCTACTATTATGAAGATCAGTTAATTCATCATGATAGCTTAGGTACCTTATCTTTTTTTCTCTTTCACTTCTTTCATAGAATTCTTCTTCCAATTCAATATTAAATCGTTGCAATTCTTTAGTTGTTAGTTCAAGTTTTTCTTTAAGCTCCTTGACTTGTTTTTCTAAATCACGTTTTTCTTTCTCTAAACGTTGGCTTTTATTACTACATGAAGTATTTTCATCAATGGTGACCTTATCTAATTTATCATATTCAAAAACTAGCATAGTCAATGTCTGATTCATATGTCCAATAGTAGATTCCCCATATGAATAGAAACCTACTATTGGAATATTAGTAAAAATATTATTATATTCATCTACTAAATCATCTTTTTCTAATTCAGTTCGACGACCAATACAGTCAAAACCCAAGCAACCTACAAATTTTTCACCTAATTCTTTTACTATATCATCTAAAACATTCTTAGTCTGAGCAACCATATCACAAGATTCCAGCAAACTAACCTCCATGTCCTGGAGAATATTACAGAAAAATTGTATATTTGTATCTATTGCTTTAAGAGGGCTTCTAACTAAAACATTATTTTCATCAATAACAAGACCTACAGGATTGGACAAGAAATAGTCAGAAATATCTTCATTAGGACTTATTCCCAGTGCTTCTGCATATGCTTGTGTTGCTGGTTTATGGTTAAATTCAATAACTCTACGGGATTCTTCATCAACTTTATTGGCAATTAGTTTCTGTTCTAATATATTAAAGCTTTGTGTTTTTACAATTTTAAAGCTAGCATTATCCTGCATTTTCAAAAGAGCAACAACAGCAGAGTTATCATAGGCTTTACCATTTGCAAAAATAGTAGTTTTCTCAAATTTTAAATCGTAACCTGCTGAACCACCTATAAAGTTAATATGGGTGATTCCACCGATTTTATCCAAGAGTTTTTCTTCTTTTAAACTTAATCCATCTATAAGAACTATTCCAACATATTTGCTTATATTCATTAAATAGGGGCTTTCTTTAAAGTATCGACCAAAAGACTCAAAAGGTTCTTTTACATTAAAGTCTCCATTTAGGTTTTGAATCACTTCAATTTTCGCATCAGCAATAAGATTATTTCCTAAAGATAATGCAACTATAGAATTGCTCAAAAGTTTTTCACTAGCCCTTTCTCCAGCTGTTGTGCATCCAAATACTAGACAATCTTCAAATGCATTCTGCATTAGCCTACTTAATCTTTTATGATTATATGAAGGTGAGGCAAAGTAAATTACTACTTTTGTGCCAGAATAAGATATTTGACTTTGAATATCTAAGACAGCTTCTTCTTCTAGTTTAATTTCTGAATATGCAGTTTGCAAAGTACTATCACTTTCAAACATTTCTTCCTTATTCCACTGTTTCTTAATATCAATTAATTTTTCGATAACTTCTGGGTTGTCCTCATAATTATTGTCATATTTATCTACATAGATTCCTTTTAGAATAAGTTTAGCCTTTGTCATTTCTGCAACAGCTGTATCACCTTTTGCTCTGTCATCAATCATTTTATCTATTATCTTCTTAATCCTACCAGACATTTAGATTTACTCCTCTTCATATATTACATATCTATAATTAAAATTCATATCTTTCGTACCCGGACATTTTTACATAATAGTAATTCTATTATACTACAAATAAGGAATTATTTAACAAAAAATTTAATCTTATTAACAGATTTATAAAATAAAAGTATAGAAATTGTTTAAAAATTTAAGATATGAGGTATATATAGAATTGGAGGTGTTTTTTATGTCAAATTTAAAAGGATCAAAAACAGAAGTTAACTTAATGAAATCATTTGCTGGTGAATGTCAAGCTAGTACAAGGTATAATTATTATGCTAAAGAAGCTAAGAAAGAGGGATTCGTTCAAATTTCAAACATTTTTGCAGAAACTGCAGACAATGAAATACAACATGCAAAAAGGTTTTTTAAATTCTTAAATGAAGATCTTAAAGGCGAAAAAGTTGAAATAACAGCAGATTTCCCAGTTGGATTAGGAGATACAGCATTTAACTTAAAGGCTGCAGCTGAAGGTGAAAATGAAGAACATACAGACCTTTATCCTGAGTTTGCTAAAATAGCTGAAGAAGAAGGATTTTCAAAAATTGCTTTTGTTTGGAGAGAAATAGCTGAAGTAGAAGAACGTCATGAAGCTAGATTTCTAAAATTATTAAAAAATGTTGAGAATGAAAAAGTATTTGAAAAAGATGAAGAAGTAGAATGGAAATGCAACAACTGTGGATATGTACATAAAGGCAAATCTGCACCGAAAGAATGTCCTGCATGCGCTCATCCACAAGATCATTTTGAAGTATTTATAGAAACATACTAAAAAAACTCACCTATTGGTGAGTTTTTAATTTCAAATAAATGGCATATATTGATTATCTTTATCTATTAAATGTTTAGAAAGTATATTATCTAATATTCCAATACCTTTCATTATTTCATTATTATCTACTGCTCCATAGCTTATTCTTAAATAATTATCATTTAAATTATTATTGATAAAAAACACTTTACCAGGGACTAGGCTAAGATTGTTTTCTACACATTCATAATATAAATTAGATGAATTTACATTATTAGGTAATTTAAGCCAAATACTAAGCCCACCATTTGGCTTAGTGTACTTTATCCCGTATTTATCCAAGATAGATAAATTATCCATCATTATTTTATATTTTTCTGAATATACTTTTCTAATATTCTCTATATGACTTCTCCAATATCCTTTTCTTAAATATAGATCAAAAGCTCTTTGTAGATATCCAGAAGAGGAAATATCAGTAGTGTGTTTTGCCTTAATGATTCCTTTAAGCAATCTGTTAGGCAATGTAACAAATCCTATTCTAACACCAGGCATAAATACTTTTGAAAAACTTTTAATAAATATTATCTTATCAAAATCATCTAAAGTCTTTAGTGGGGTTTTTATATCATTGTAAAAATAAAGGTCTGTTAAAAAGTCATCTTCTATTATATAAAACCCATATTCCTTAGCTAAGTTCAAAATCTCTAACTTTTTCTCCATACTATATGTATAGGTAGTAGGACTTTGATAGTTTGTCATCATATAAAAAAATTTAGGGGTATGACTTTTTATAGATGCTTTCAATACATCAATATCTATACCATCATCCTTCATGGCTATACCAACAATCCTTGCTCCTCTAGATTTAAAGGCTTCAAAAGCTGCTGAATAAGTAGGGTTTTCCATAATTATTGTATCCCCTGGATTGACCATGGATTTGGCAATAATATCAAGTCCTTGTTGCCCTCCAGAAGTAATTAGGATTTGATTCCTATTAACATCAATTTCATAATTATCCATTAGAAATTTAGAAATAGAATCCCTTAATGGCTCGTATCCATTCACTTCAGGATATAGAAAGGCTTGTCCACCATCTCTGTCTAAAACTTCAATAAGAGCATGTTTGAATTCTTCAATTGGAAATAAATCAGGTGTAGGAGAAACACTTGCAAAGTTTACACTATCTTTATTAATAGGAAGAATTCCAGAAAGCATAAGATCCATATCACCATCATCTAAATAAGCCAATTCACTTGAATTAGTTATTTTACTTACATATGTTCCACTTCCTTCAATAGAATATACGTAACCTTCTTGCTCCAACATCTTATAGGCGTTTATTACCGTTATATTGTTGACACCAAGTTTCTTTGACAACTTTCTTATAGAGGGTAATTTTTCATCATCTAATTCACTTTGCTCAATCTGCCTTTTAATTTCTGAATAAAGCTGTACGTATAAAGGTTCTTCAGAGTTTTTGTTTAAAACAAAATCATTCATCTTTTCACCTCTTCATTATTGTGTGTATGGATACATTTATTATATCAAAAGGTAAAGAAAAAACAATAAAATTAATTTATTTAAGTGTAATTCTATGGCAATTTAAATTGATTTCATATACAATTTAAATATATATGGATAAATGAATAAGTTAGGAGCAAGTTTATGGTAGAAAGAAATAGAACACATAGAGGATTTAAAATATTTCTTCTGATAATTGGTTTTTTATTATTAATACTTTTGAACAATAGTACAAAAGAAAAACTAGTATCCTTGGTAGATAGAAGACTTAATAAAGTATCTGAATTACAACTTGATACTGAGTATAATGGAGAAAATCTAAACTATTTTAAAGACACATTAATAAGATGGAAAGATAACAAAATAACATATTATAATAAAGATGGAAGTGAAAGTTGGACTAAAGAATTTGACTTTATGTATCCGGATATTTATTTTGGACAAGATAATATATATATAATGGACAAGTCTACAGGAGATATTTACATAATGGATAATAAAGGGGATACTATATCTAGAATCCAGACTGGGCAAAATATTTTTAATCTAAAGGAATCAAATAACAATTATTTTGTTCATAGTAAGGAGGAGGGAATAGAGCATCTATTAATATTTGATAGAGAAGGCAATAATATAGAAAAATTAGAGACTAGTGATTATTTTCTGACCTATTCAATGAACCAAGATGCTAGTAAATATTTATATTCTACTATAAGTGCAAGTGAAGGACTAAGTTCGATTATCAATGTAAAAGATATAGATACTAAGGAGAATTATTATATTGAAAAACCAAATGAAGTAGTATTTTTTTCTGAATTTATAGATGATAGAATAATAGCTTTAACCAACAAAAATCTTTATATGTATGAAAAGGACAATATGACTTGGACTTATTATAATGAAGGAATCCAAGATATCTTAGTTAAAGGAAAGGAAATCTACATACTATATAATAATAAGATAGATATACTCGACTTAAATGGCCAAGTAATCAAAAGTATAGATTTAAGTATTGAAGCTAAAAAATTTGTTAATTTAGATAAATCAATAGGAGTTTTTGGGCAGGATGATTTAGTGATTTTACAAAACCACAAAGAAATATTAAAATATATAGGCCAGGAAGAAATAACAAAAGTTACAGCTAATGAAAAATCTGTTGCAATTCATTATGTAGATAAAGTTGATATATTTAAGAATAAATAATTTAGGAGGTTTATGAATATGAATAAACAAGTAGATGCAAGGGGTTTAGCATGTCCAAGTCCAGTTATTTTGACTAAGAAGGAATTGGATAATTTAAATGAAGGAACAGTTACAACAATAGTTGATAACCAAGTAGCAAAGGAGAATGTTTCAAAATTAGTCTCAAGTATGGGTTTAGAATATACTGTAGAAAACAGTGAAAATGATTATATAATAAAAATTGTAAAAGGTGAAGGGTATGCAGAACAAGAAGAGGTTAGCTTGGAAGTTCTTAATGCTACAACAATTGCCATAGGTTCAGACAAAATGGGCCTAGGTAGTGATGAACTGGGCAATATACTTATGAAAAGTCTTATATTTACTGTAAAGGAGACTGAGCCACATCCAGATCATATTTTATTTTATAATTCAGGAGTATATTTAACATGTGAAGGAAGCCAAGTACTAGATGATTTAAAAGATTTAGCAGATAGTGGTGTGGAGATATTATCCTGCGGAACATGTTTAGACTATTATAATTTAAAAGAAAAATTAGGGGTAGGCTCAATATCAAATATGTATTCTATTTATGAAACTATGAGAAAATCCAATACAATAAACATTAATTAGGAGATACTATGAAGATTGAAGAATATGGAGTTCTGACATTTAATTCTACTCATCATGCAATTAGTGCTGAGAAGGCACTTAAAGAACATGAATTACCTTTTAAAACAGTTCCAACGCCAAGGGAAATAACTTTAAGCTGTGGATTATCAATTTTATTTAGTTTTGAAGATTTAGATAAGGTAAGAGAATTACATCTAAATAATAAAATATTAATAAAGGCAATTCATAAATATACCATTGTTGATGGCAAGAAAGAAATTTCAGAAATGAGTTGGTAATACAATGAAAAGTATAAATTATTATTTGAATTATGTTAAAGATCTTTTTATAAAAGAAAATGGTGATTTAAATTTACTAGGAAAACTAATAAAAATATGTATTTTATTCATTATAATAAAAATTATTATTTGTTTAATACAGAGATTTATAAAAAAAACATTGGAACATCAGAGAAAAGAAAATATAGAAGTCAATGATAAGAGAGCACTGACATTAGGTATACTTTTAAATAATACTGTAAAATATATATTGTATTTCATAGGAATACTAATAACCCTTGATGAATTTGGTATAAATACAGCTTCAATAATTGCTACAGCAGGTGTTGGAGGGATAGCAATTGGTTTTGGAGCACAATCAATAGTTAAGGATGTTATTACAGGATTTTTTATTTTATTAGAAGATCAATTTTCCGTAGGCGATTATGTACAAATAGGTTCTAATTCTGGTATAGTTGAGGAGTTAGGCCTAAGAGTAACAAAAGTTAAAGGTTTTAATGGTGAGCTTCATATTATACCAAATAGTTCAATTCAAATAGTAACTAATAGTAATAAAGGAAATATGAGAGCTTGGGTAAATGTACTTGTTCCTTTTGAAGAAGATATTGAAAAAGCAACTAAGGCACTAGAAGAAGCATGTTTATATATTCAAACAAATAATGAAAGTGTAGTTGATGGACCTAGTTTATTAGGAATAACAGAACTAGAAGGAAGCTTTATACGTTTTTCAATAGTAGCTTATTGTAAAGCTGATACACAATGGTCTGTAGAAAGAGATATTCGAAAGATAGTTGTGGATAAATTTAATGAAGAAAATATAAGTATACCTTATCCTAGAAAAGTTATTGTAGGAGGAAATGAAAATTGATATTAAAATATGATGTGGGAGATATTGTAACATTAAAAAAAGGTCATCCTTGTGGTGAGAATAAATGGGAGATCTTAAGAACTGGAGCAGATATCAAACTAAAATGCCTTGGTTGTGATAGGCAGATCTGGGTATCTAGAATTGATTTTGAAAAAAAGGTAAGAAGAGTATTAGAAGGCGAAAAATGGGTTAGTATAATACACCATAAACAAGAATCACAACCCAAAGAATAGTAGTATTTGACACGATAAAAAATATGTTGTAAAATAATTATTAGCACTTAGGATATACGAGTGCTAATAATTATTTTGCTAGGAGACGATTATATGGGAAAAAAGGAATTTAAAGCTGAATCTAAACGATTGCTAAATTTGATGATTAATTCTATATACACTAACAAGGAAATATTTTTAAGAGAATTAATATCAAACGCAAGCGACGCAATAGATAAAATCTATTATAAAGCTCTAACTGATGAAAATATTGTCTTTAATAAGGACGACTACTATATAAAATTAGTAGTAGATAAAGAAAAAAGGACTCTTACTGTATCAGATACTGGTATAGGAATGACTAAGGATGAGCTGGAAAATAATCTAGGAATAATAGCTAAAAGTGGATCTTATACATTTAAAAATGAAAATGAAATAAAAGATGGATATGATATTATAGGTCAATTTGGCGTTGGATTTTATTCAGCATTTATGATTGCAGATAAAGTAAGTGTTATAAGTAGAGCCTTAGGCAGCGAAAATGCTTATAAATGGGAATCTGAAGGTGCAGAAGGATATATAATTGAGGAGTCCAATAAAGATAGTGTAGGTACAGATATTGTATTGAGCATAAAATCAAACACTGAAGATGAAGAATATGATGATTATTTAGAAACATATACTCTAAGATCAATAGTTAGAAAGTATTCTGATTTTATTAGATATCCAGTAAAAATGGATATAACAAAACATCAACTTAAGGAAGGCTCAGAATCAGAATATGAGGACCTTGTAGAAGAACAAACTATAAATAGCATGGTTCCTATTTGGAGAAAAAACAAGAATGAACTAACAGATGAGGATTACAATAATTTTTATCAAGAAAAGCATTATGGATTTGATAAACCACTTAAACATATTCACATAAAAATAGATGGAGCTGTAAGCTATAACGCCATACTATATATTCCTAGTGAAATGCCATTTGACTTTTATACCAAGGAATATGAAAAAGGCTTAGAGCTATATTCAAGTGGAGTTTTAATAATGGAGAAATGTCCTGATTTACTTCCTGATTATTTTGGATTTGTTAAAGGAGTAGTTGATTCTGAGGATCTATCTTTAAATATATCTAGAGAAGTCTTGCAACATGATAGACAGCTTAGGCTTATTGCTAAAAAAATTAGAGATAAAATAAAAGATGAATTAGCTCTTTTACTAAAAAATGAAAGAGAAAAGTATGAAGAGTTTTTCAATAAATTAGGAAAGCAATTGAAATATGGAATATATCAAGAGTTTGGCTCAAATAAAGAAGTATTGCAAGATTTATTGCTATTCTATTCATCAAAGGATAAAAAATTAATAACTCTAGATGAATATATGGAAAGAATGAAAGAAGATCAAGAATATATTTATTATGCAAGTGGAGAATCTTTAGATAGAATTGACAAATTACCACAAGTAGATTTCATTAAGGATAAAGGCTATGAGATTTTATATTTCATAGATGAAGTGGATGAGTTTACAATTAAAGTACTTCATGATTATAAAGAAAAAGAATTTAAATCTGTATCAAGTGCTGATTTAGATGTAGAAGATGATAATGAAGAGTGTAAAGATGAGTCTAATGAAGAAGACAAAAATCTACTAGATTCAATGAAGGATTTGTTAGCAGGAAAAGTTAAAGATGTTAAGATATCCAAAAGATTAAAAAATCACCCTGTTTACCTATCTAATGAAGGGGAAGTTTCCATTGAAATGGAGAAAGTTTTAAATCAAATGCCAAATGGAGAAGGAATAAAGGCAGAAAAGGTTCTTGAATTAAACAACAATCACAAGGTATTTGAAAAATTAAAGGATGCCTATAAAAATAATCCTGAAAAATTAAATTTATATACAAATTTATTATATAATCAAGCATTGCTTATTGAGGGATTGCCAATAGAGGATCCAGTTGAATTTACTAATAATATTTGGGAACTATTATCATAAAAATTAAATACATGATTAAAGTTTTAATGCCCTGTGAGTTTACTCATAGGGCATCATTTTGTATTAAAGACTAAGTTCTAGGGATACAGATTTGTTGACCGATTTGAAGAGAATTTGGATTTACATTTGGATTTGCTCTTTCTATTGCACTTACACTAGTGTTGAATCTCTGTGCTAGTATAAAGAAAGTATCCCCTGCTCTAATGATATAAGAAAATGTCCCAGCTGGACAAGTAGTTGGACCTATACAGTTTTTTCCTAGTGCTGTCCATGTTAATACTCCTACAAGACCATCTTGGACAAGGCCTCTACTTCTTTGAAAAGCAATAACAGCAGCATGAGTTGTAGAACCAAAGATTCCATCAATTGGGCCTGGGTCAAAGCCAAAATTTCTAAGCCTTGTTTGTAGGTCTGTAACATCTGCTCCTCTACTGCCTTGCCTCAATAGTGGACAATTGTCAGCACTTGGAGGCGGCGTGGTCATTGTAGGAACACAAATTACCTGGCCAATAAACAATCTATCTGGATTAACACTAGGGTTTGCAGCTATTAGTGAATCTAATGAAATTCCAAAAGTCCGAGCTATAAGATAAAAGGTATCACCGGCTTTAATCGTATAGGGCATTCCGTTTGGGCAATTAATAGAATTCGCCATATTTTTACCTCCTTAAATAACTTCATTTACTTCATTTATTATACTTTGAAAATTAGAATGATTATAGAAGAAACCATTAGGCCAAAACCTAATGGCTAATTTTGTTTAACAATCTCCTCCACCAAACATTCCACAGTTACAGAAGATGATTACTAACAATAAAAAGAAGAATAGTAATGAATCATCAACTCTACCACATCCATCACGATTTCCGCCAAATAAATTTCCCATAAATACACCTCCGAATTATTTTAGAGAGTTTTCTCTCATAATAACTTATGCAATATTATGATTAATTGTTAATAAATATATATGATATAATTAAGGCATAATAAACTTAGTAGGGGGTAGAGTAATGTATACTTATGAATTTTACAAAGAAGCAGCGGATTATATACTGAAAAAATTAGATTACAAACCAGAAGTCGGCTTAATATTAGGGTCTGCACTTGGTTCATTATCTGAAGAAATTGAAGAACAAACAGTAATCGACTATAAGGATATACCTAATTTTCTAGTTTCAACTGTTGATTCACATGCTGGAAAGCTAATATTAGGTACTCTTAGAGGAAAAAAAGTAGTATGTATGTCTGGTAGATTTCATTATTATGAAGGATATGATTATGAGGAATTAGCAATACCAATTAGAGTATTTAAACTATTGGGAGTGGATACTGTAATTTTAACTAATGCAGCAGGAGCTATAAATACTGAGTATAAACCAGGGGATATAATGCTAATAAATGATCACATTAAATTTACTGGCGCAAGTCCTATGAGAGGAAAAAACATTCCTGAATTTGGTCCTAGATTCTTTGATATATCTGATATGTATACTAAAGAATTAAGAAACTTAGCAAAAGAAACTGCCCAAGATTTAGCTATTGAATTAAAAGAAGGAGTTTACTTTTTCGCTACAGGTCCACAATATGAAACTCCTGCAGAAATAGTAGCTATGCGAATGCTTGGTGGGGATACTGTAGGAATGTCTACAGTTACAGAAGCATTAACTGCAGCTCACTGTGGTATGAGAGTTCTTGGTATTTCTCTAGTAACCAATATGGCAGCAGGTGTATTAGATCAACCTATAACTCATGAAGAAGTAGACGAAGTAGGTAATGTAGCTTCAGATAAGCTAAAAAAACTGCTAGGTAATATAATTTTGAAGATATAATAATTATTACATGATTTTACATGGATTTAACATGTGACTTGTATTAGATTTAACATATACTCCTTATACTGTTATTTGTAAATACTATTTTAAAAGGAGATATTTTAAATGAAAAAAACAATAAGTTTAATTTTAGTTGCAATAATGGTAGCTATATTTGCTGTTGGATGTTCAGCAGAAGAACAGAGCGATTTTGATACAAGTGAAATAATTAATCTAGTAAGTAGAGAAGACGGGTCTGGTACAAGAGGTGCTTTTGTAGAAATAGTTGGTATCTTAGAAAAAGATGCAGATGGAAATGAAGTAGACAGAACTTATGAAGAAGCAGTAATTCAAAATGGTACAGATGCAGTTTTAACAACAGTAGCAGGTGATGAATATGCAATAGGATATATTTCCTTAGGCTCATTAAATGATACTGTAAAAGCAGTAAGTGTTGGTGGAGCTCAAGCAACTGCAGCAAATGTTCAAGATAGTTCTTATGCAATAGCAAGACCTTTCAATATTGCATATAAGGGAGAGTTAAGTTCAGTGGGAGCAGACTTCCTAAACTTTATTCTTAGCTCAGAAGGTCAAGCCATAGCTGAAGAAGAAGGGTATGTACAAGTAGGAGAGCCTGTAGCATATGAAGGCTCAGCAGAAGGCAGCTTAGTAGTAGCTGGTTCAACTTCCGTAACACCACTTATGGAAAAATTATCAGAAGCATATCAAAAACTTAATTCTGGAGTATCAATAGAGATACAATCAACTGGTTCATCAGCAGGTATGCAATCCGCTATAGAAGGAACAGCTGATATAGGCATGGCATCTAGAGAATTAAAGGATTCTGAATTAGCTGAATTAACAGGTCAGGTAATTGCAATGGATGGTATTGCAGTAATAGTAAACAAGGAAAATCCAGTTGAAGACTTAACAATAGACCAAATCAAATCAATATTCGTTGGCCAATCAACTGAGTGGACTGTAGCTGAATAAATAGAAAAGGCAAGAATAATTTTGACCCCAAAGCAAATATAGCCTAGCATTTACTAGGCTATATTTGCTTTTTATTACACTTTACGTTATTTTACATAGATTTTACATATATACATATTAGATTTTACATATTACTGCTAGTTTATAGATATACTTTAATTTAAAGAGAAGGAGAAGCTATGAAAAAAAATTCTTTAGAAGGCTTTATGAAAGGTATATTTATTTTATCAGCTTTAATGTCTGTTATTTCGATTGTTTTGATTATGTACTTTATATTTGCAGGAGGCTTACCATTTATTTTTGAATATGGTCTAAAAAACTTCTTATTAGGAACTCAATGGAAGCCATCAAATATACCTGCATCATACGGTATATTACCTATGATTTTAGGATCAATATATGTAACAATTGGTGCAACAGCAATTGGTGTCCCAATAGGGATTCTAACAGCAACATTTCTTGCAAAGTTTTGTAATGATAAATTATACAAATATTTAAAGCCTGCTATTAATCTAATGTCAGGTATTCCATCTATTGTATATGGTTTTTTTGGCCTAACAGTTATAGTACCAATAATGCGTGAATTTTTTGGTGGCACAGGTATGAGTATAGCTACAGCATCTATATTGTTAGGCATTATGATACTACCTACTGTAATAGGTATGTCTGAAGCATCTATAAGAGCAGTGCCAGCAACCTATTATGAAGGCAGTATTGCCCTTGGAGCAACTCATGAGAGAAGTGTAATGAAGGTAATACTACCAGCTGCTAAATCCGGTGTATTATCCTCAGTTATTTTAGGAATTGGCCGTGCTATAGGAGAGACTATGGCGGTAATATTAGTTGCTGGCAATCAGCCCAGAATGCCTAAAGGATTGTTTAAAGGAGTCAGAACTATGACTACAAATATAGTTATGGAAATGGCTTATGCAGCAGATCAACATAGAGAAGCACTAATTGCTACAGCTGCAGTTTTGTTTATTTTTATATTGATTATTAACACAGTATTTTTAATAGTTAAGAGGAGGGGAGAAAATTGAGTCGAATAACTAGATTTGCAGTGAAACTTTCAGCTTTCTTAACTTTTGGAATTCTCTTTTTTATTATTGGGTATATATTGCTAAAAGGAATTCCATATATAAAACCTTCCATGTTTGAATTTGAATATACTACGAATAATGTGTCTATGTTTCCAGCTATAGTTGCAACTATTTTGTTAGTTGGCTTAACTTTATTAGTTGCAACCCCAATTGGAGTATTTACTGGATTTTATTTAGTTGAGTATGCTAAAAAAGGAAGTAAATTGGTGGAATTAATTAGAATAGCAACAGAAACACTTTCTGGTATTCCTTCCATAGTATATGGTTTGTTTGGGATGCTATTTTTTGTAATAAAATTGAAATTTCAATATTCATTATTAGCTGGAACATTGACAGTATCTATAATGGTTTTGCCTTTAATAATAAGATCTACAGAAGAGGCCTTAATGTCAGTAGGCAATGGTTTAAGAGAGGGCAGCTTTGCATTAGGAGCAGGAAAATTACGTACAATATTTAGAGTAGTACTTCCAGTAGCTATGCCTGGTATACTATCAGGCCTTATATTATCTATAGGTCGTGTTATAGGAGAGACTGCTGCTTTAATGTATACACTGGGAACTGCTACTAAAATTCCAGATGGACTTTTCTCATCTGGAAGGACTCTAGCACTTCATATGTATATATTATCATCTGAAGGAATGCACGTAAATGAGGTATATGCAACAGGTGTTATTCTTGTTATAATAGTACTTTTATTAAATGGCTTGTCTACTTATTTAGGTAACAAGTTGACGAAAGGGAGATAAAATGAGTAAAATAAGCATAAAGAAGATGGATCTTTATTATACTGACTTCCATGCCCTAAAAAATATAAATATGGAAATACAGGCTAATGAAATTACTGCATTTATAGGCCCCTCTGGTTGTGGGAAGTCTACTTTATTAAAGAGCCTAAATAGGATGAATGACTTAGTAGAAGGTTGTAGAATAAGTGGAGATATTTTGCTTGATGATGAAGATATATATGATAACGATTACGATGTAAACTTACTAAGAAAAAGAGTAGGCATGGTTTTCCAAAGTCCTAATCCATTTCCAATGAGTATTTATGATAATATAGCCTACGGTCCCAGAACTCACGGAATAAAAAGCAAGGCTAAGCTTGACGAAATAGTAGAAAAGAGTCTTAGAGGTGGGGCAATTTGGGATGAAATAAAAGATGATTTGAAAAAAAATGCCTTAAGAGTTTCTGGAGGCCAGCAACAAAGAATTTGTATTGCAAGAGCCTTGGCTGTTGATCCGGAAGTATTGCTTATGGATGAGCCAACAAGTGCACTTGACCCGATTTCTACTGCAAAGATAGAAGACTTAGTTCAAGAGTTAAAGAAGAAATATACAATAGTTATGGTAACTCATAATATGCAACAGGCAACTAGAGTTTCAGATAAGACTGCATTTTTTCTAACAGGTGAAGTAATTGAATTTGGCAATACGGAAGCTATGTTCTCAATGCCTCAGGATAAACGTACAGAGGATTATATAACAGGAAGATTTGGTTAATAATTAAAAAGGGTGATTCTATGAGAAATAAATTTGATGAACAATTGGAACTATTAAACGACGATCTTATTGAAATGGGAAGTATAGTAGAGGGATCAATTAATGCGGCAATAACTGCTCTTTTGGAGCAAAATATAGACTTAGCTAAGAGTGTTATTGAAGGTGATAGGGATATAAATGAAAAAGAAAAGGACATTGAATCAAAATGCCTTAGACTTTTATTACGTCAGCAACCTGTGGCTAAGGACTTGAGATTGGTGTCAGCTGCATTAAAAATAATAACTGATATGGAAAGAATAGGTGATCAAGCTCAAGATATTGCAGAAATAACCATTAGATTACAAAACCAAAAATATATAAAAGAATTGGTTCATATACCAGAAATGTCAAAAGAATCTATCAAGATGCTTAAAGGCAGCATAGATGCTTTTGTTAAAAAGGATTTAGATTTGGTTGTACAAGTAATTCAAAATGACGACAAAGTAGATGATTTATTTAATATAATAAAAGCTGAATTAGTGGAAATGATTGTAGAAAGTATAGATCATAGTGAACAGGCTATAGATCTATTGATGATTGCAAAATATCTAGAGAGAATAGGGGATCATTCCCAAAACATTGCAGAATGGGTTTATTTTGCAATTACTGGTGAACATTATGTTGGACCTAAATAAGAGAGGTGGATATATGCCTATAATCTATTGCATAGAAGATGATGAAAGTATAAGAGACCTAGTAATATATGCACTTAAGAAAAATGGTTATGAAGCAAAGGGATATGAAAGCGGACAGGTTTTATATGATAATCCAGAGCCAGATTTAATTCTATTAGATATTATGTTACCTGGAGATGATGGGTATACAATCCTTAAGAAATTAAAGGCTAGTCACAAGACTTCAGATATTCCTGTTATTATGTTAACTTCAAAAACCAATGAATTTGACAAGGTTAAAGGTTTAGATTTAGGTGCTGATGACTATATAGAAAAACCTTTTGGTGTAATGGAATTAATATCTAGAATTAAGGCGGTCCTTAGAAGAACTACAAATTCAAAAACTAGTCTTGATAGAATATGTGTTAGCAATCTATGCATTGATAATGGCAAACATGTAGTAACAGTAGGTGACCAAGAGATAACTTTAACATACAAGGAATATGAACTACTTTATTATTTAATGAAAAATAAGGGCTTAGTTGTTTCAAGAGACAAATTAATTAACCAAGTATGGGGTTATGATTTTGAGGGAGAAAGTAGAACAGTTGATGTACACATAAGAACATTAAGACTTAAAATAGGTCAAGCTGGGAAGCTTATACAAACAATTCGAAGTGTTGGATATAAATTGGAGGAATAATAATGGGAAAGATAATTTATCGTAGTCTAATCTTTCTTACCTCTATAGTTACCATAATTACTTCTGTTGTCCTAATCCTCTTATTTTTTGATATAAGTAAGAATATAGAAGGTGAGATAAGTTTAGCAACCTTGTTTATAATGATGATACCTGTTTTGATTAGTATAATGGTGCTAATGTTAGTATTTGTAAATATTTTATCATCTAAGTTGACAACTATAATTCTAGAACCTGTACGAATAGCTGCACAAAAAATCGAAAGTATTCTTTCAGATGAACAAGTAGAACTAGAATCTACTTATGTAGAGTTAGAGCCTTTTATTAAAACAATTCAACTCCAAAAAGAAGAAATCGAATTCTCAATTTCAAAAGTTAAAGAATCTGAAAAGTATAGAAGGGAGTTTACAGCTAATGTAACTCATGAGCTTAAAACACCACTTACTTCAATAAACGGTTATGCAGAGATGATAGCATCAGGTATTACAAGTGCAGAGGAAAACAAAAAATTTGCTAATGTTATTATTAAGGAAGGCACTAGATTATTAGAATTGATAAATCAGATTTTAGATTTATCTAAGATTGAAGGACAAATAACTGAGTCTAAAGAATCTTTTGAAGATATAGATGTATATGAAATAGCAAATAATATAGTTTCAAGATTTGAACAACGGCTTAATTCAAAAAATATAGAATTAACATTGAGTGGCGAAGGCATTATAATTAATGGTAATAAAAGTATGATTCGAGATATGTTATCTAATATAATAGATAATGCAATAAAGTATAACAAAGTCGGTGGTAAAGTTGATATAAAAATATTACAAAACAAATATGAAGTAATTATAAATTTAAAAGATACAGGAATGGGAATACCTCAAGAGGATAGAGATAGAATATTTGAAAGATTCTATAGAGTTGATAAGTCTAGATCTAAGAAGATTACAGGAACAGGTATAGGCTTATCTATAGTTAAACATATAGTTGAATATCATAATGGTACAATTGTATTAAATAGTGAAGTAAATAAAGGAACGACTATAGAAATACATCTTCAAAAATGAGATGATTTATTTAATAAAATCATCTCATTTTTACTCTATGCTGGCCTTAGTAGTAATTATATCACCACTAAGGCCTTTTGTTAGCAGATTTAAAAAGGAACGGACCCCTTTTATCATAAGTAAGTATATTGGCACAGACATATTTACAAAAGGTTTTATCTTAACATAATGTGAAATGATAAAAAGGAACCGACCCCTTTTATCATTTTCACAAAACAAGAAATGATATA
>JAQVYQ010000096.1 GCA_028708575.1 Tissierellia bacterium | reverse complement strand
ATACCTTGTAATGTTTTTACAGAGTTAACATTTATAGATTGTTCCAGTGACTTTCTCAATGTATTAATTCCACGGTAACCTCTGTACCAGTTTCTTGGCCATAATTGGCCATTTGAGTCATAAAAAGGCACATCATCTATAGCGGTTGCAGCAGTATAGCCATTGTCCAAAGCTGGATAGTATACAGCTATAGGCTTAATAGCAGAACCAGGCTGCCTTGCAGAATCTGTAGCTCTATTTAATACCCTTTGTCCTTCAATATCCCTTCCGCCAACTAGTGCTTTAATGTGACCTGCTCTGTAGTCAAGTACAACAGTTGCTGATTGAGGTTGAACAACGCCATCTTTAGCTATATAAAAATACTTACTATTCATTAATAAATTATCATTTTCTATTTTATAGAAATCTTTATTTTTATCCAAAAATGCTTTCGAAATAGTAATTGATTTATCTTCAGCAATTGAAAACTCTCCTTCAGGTATTACAATAGAGCCAACTGTGTGAGTAACCAAATTTTTTCTATCATCAATAGTATAATAATCTTCCACATCTATATGTTTTGGATAGGTGTTTAATTTATTGCTATTTATGATTAGATCTCCATTATTTAATTGATAACTATTTTGTTCTAAGATTAAAGAATAGTCTTCTGTAAGTAAATTCTCCTTTTTGTAAAAAAGCAATTTACCTTTTTCGTCAGTTACATTACCGGCTTTATTAAGATTCCAATCTACAAGAATAGGGCCTTTAACATTAGTTGTATTTCCAACTAAGACTTCCGTAAAATTCTCATAAACATTTTCAAGTTGTTGTTGCATATTAACGTCTATTGTTGCATAAATTGACAATCCGCCTGTAAATAGCAGCTCTTCAGCTTGCTCTCTAGTATAACCTAATTTTTCAACTAGAGATTCTACAACAGAAGACTTAACATAATCTGTAAAGTATGAAGTTATATCAGTATTCTTCTTTTGTTCTGGTCTTAAGCTTGTTTTAATATCTTGCATAAGTGCTTCATCGTATTGTGATTGGGTTATTTTTCCTAATTCAAGCATTTTACTTAAAACTACTCTTTGTCTCTCAACAGATGTTTCGTTGAAGACTAAAACATATTTTTCACCTAAAACATCAATTCGCCCTACTTCATAATGCTTTTCTGGGTCAAAATCATCAGGTTTAACTCTAACATATGGCTGATAGATATTTGGACCTTTAACAATGCCTGCAATAATTGCTGATTCAGCAATTGTTAGCTGCTCAACATCCTTAGAGAAATATGTACGCGCTGCTTCTTGAACCCCATATGCATTTTGACCAAAGGAATTTCTATTTAAATAAGCTTCAAGTATTTGTTCTTTAGTTAAAACTCTCTCTATTTGAATAGCCAAATAAGCTTCTTTTATTTTACGGCTTAAACTAATATCATATGGGTCTAAGTATAGGTTTCTTGATAATTGCTGTGTTATAGTACTGGCTCCACGAAGAGAATCGCTCTTAATATTGTCAATAACAGCTCCAACAATTCCGATTGGATCAACACCAATATGCTCTTCAAATCTTTCATCTTCAATAGATATGAAAGCATCCAAAAGGTGTTGCGGCATCTTATCTATACTTACAACTGTTCTAAATTCAGGTGCTTGGATTTTCTCAATTAAATTTCCATTTTGATCAAAAATAGAAGATGTTTGTGCTAAAGAAGAATTGATATTTGATGGATCAATTTCTGGAACATCCCGTACTATTGAAACAACAGCACCAGCTACTACGCCACCAGCTAATATAGTAAAAATTAATATTATAATTATTGCTATTTTAAGTATCTTACTAAAAGAAATCTTTTTATTTGATTTCTTTTTATTATCATCTGACATTAAATAACCTCCCAAATATATGAATAAAAAAATTACATTAATTGATAAAATAAACTTATTTCATTATACCATATAAAAATTACAATGTTAATAAATTGATGTTTCATAATGTTTACAATTTAATTACGATTGAGTAAGCATATGTATAATTAAAGGATATAATTAATGATTGAAAAGAAGTCAATTACATACTAGAAATTATTAATTGGATAATAGACGGGAAAAGATGGTATACTTACTATAATAAGATACTTAGAAAGCATTTAGGAGTGATAATTTGGACGAGTCTACTTTAGAAAGAGTATTAATAGTTGGAATTGAATTACCTAATGACACTATTGATATAGAAACTTCCATGGATGAATTACAGGAATTGGTAAAAGCTGCAAGTGGAATAGTAGTTTCTAGGGTGATACAGAAAAAAGAAAGGATTAATTCTGCCTATTTCATCGGGAAAGGCAAAGCAATGGAAATTGAAAATTACTGTGATGAATTAGATATATCAACTGTGGTTTTTAATGATGAACTAACTGGAGCACAACTTAGAAATCTTGAATCCATAATAAATAAAAAAATAGTAGATAGAACAAATTTAATACTAGATATATTTGCTAGTAGGGCAAATTCTAATGAAGGGAAATTGCAGGTAAAATTGGCTCAACTTAAATACAGACTCCCTAGACTTGTAGGATTTAGTGATTATTTATCAAGAACAGGTGGTGGCATTGGAACTAGAGGCCCTGGGGAACAAAAATTAGAAACGGATAGAAGGCATATTTTAAGAGAAATAGATAATATAGAAGGACAGTTAAAAGAAGTTGAGAAGAATAGAAGTATAAAAAGGAAGAAACGTGAGGATTCAAGTCTGCCTATAGTTGCATTAGTTGGATATACAAATGCAGGGAAATCAACTTTGTTAAATAAATTAATTGAGTTCAATGATGAGACTATGGAAAGAAAACCTGTATTTGTAAAGGATATGCTTTTTGCAACTTTAGATACATCTCTAAGAAGAAGCAAATTACCAAATGGTCAAGCTTTTCTTATAACTGATACTGTTGGATTCGTTTCGAAACTACCTACTCGTTTAGTTGAAGCATTTAAAGGAACTCTTGAGGAATTAAAATATGCTGATTTATTAATTCATGTAGTTGATTCATCGAATAAGGATCTAGATATTCAATTAAATACCACTATGGACATTTTGAAAGACTTGAATTTACTAGGCAAGCCAATTATAACAGTATTTAATAAAATGGATAGGGTTGATATGTCCAATTTATTATTTGATAATAGATTTGTTGAGAATAAAATATTCATATCAGCTAAAAATGACATAAACTTAGATAAACTAATGAGTTTAATTGAAGTATTATTACCTCAACAGTTTAGAGATGTAACTCTTAAGATACCATTTGATAAGCAGAATTTAGTAAATTATTTTATGGATAATTATGATGTAAAGATTATTAACTACCTTGATGACGGCACAGTTTTAGAATTTGTTATTAATCAAATAGATTATGAAAAATATAAAACTTTTATTATTTAATAAGACATAAGGATACATCCTTTTTTTATAAGTGATAGGCATTGTCCTTTCGCTGCTTAAGGAGAGTAAATCTTTCTCATCGTTGAAACGTTTGGGTAGGTTTTTGCAAGTGCGCAAAACCCTAATTAAAATCTTGTAATAAAGGGGTTTTTTAATGAAGGATGTTTATAAAACGATTAATGAAAAAAGTGAAAATGAGATTATAATAAATAAATCAAGATTTATAGGCTTTTCTGCACCAATTAATTCTGAAGAAGAAGCATTGAAATTCATAGAAGAAATAAAAACTAGGCATAGAGATGCCACACATAATGTTTATGCATACTGTATTGGCGAAAATTCTAATATACAAAGATTTAGTGACGATGGAGAACCAACAGGTACTGCTGGTATTCCAGCATTGGAAGTATTAAAGAAAGAAGATTTGAGAAATGTAGTTGTAGTTATTACAAGATATTTTGGCGGAATTAAATTGGGAAGTGGCGGACTTATTAGGGCATATACAAAAGGTGCAAAAATAGCAGTTGATGCGGGTTTAATCGTGGATATGACATTACACATTAAAACTAAAATCAATATAGATTATACAACTTTAGGAAGATTCGAGAATTTTTTAATGACAAATGGATTAAAATCAGAAGAAATTGAGTATAAAGAAGGTGTAGTATTTACATTGTTTGTAGAAAAATCTAAAGTAGATGAATTTGAAACTGATGTATTAAATATAACAAATGGGCAAGCTGTTATTAATTATTTAGATGAAAAGCATATACCTTTAATCAATGGTAAAAGAGTGTAAAGAAATAATAATT
>JAQVYQ010000095.1 GCA_028708575.1 Tissierellia bacterium | reverse complement strand
ATTGTTATAAAGCAATTTAATGCATTCTAAATTTCTACTAAAAATTCAAATTATTTCATCAACTAAAGCATAGTCAAACTAATTAACCCGACAAATTTATCCTCAGATTATTTAATCTGATGTTTTATATCATTGGTTTTATGCCAATAATCAAAATAAAAAGAAATAGAGGAAGGCCTTTTGCGATGACTCTTCCCCTAAATCCAAATTCTTTTTTAATTATATTTCTAACTATGATTATTAACGATTTTCTCAAAAATATAACTAAATATTTAGATTTAGGAAAAGAAATTCCTACCTTACCCATATATGGCTGTAAATCCTGTGGCTATGAAGGGATGCTTCATAGGCATGGATATTATTCCCGTAATGTTATTACTAAGTACTATATAAAGAGAATTAATATCCTTCGTGTAAAATGTCCTTCATGTGGTAAGACTCATGCCATCCTACCTAGTTTTCTTATTCCATATTACCAATACTCCTTAGATTTTATCTTTGAATGTTTGTATTTATCATTTGTCATGAAAGATTCATATTCTAGAATAGTTAGCCTCTTTAATAAATCAAATCCCGAGCTGTCTTTTAGTGCTTCTAATATATATTCATTTAAAACTCGTATAATTAAGAATCTATACACCATCAATTCTTTCTTTGCTAATTTTGATGATTTCTATTACTGCATGGATAATCCATCAGATTCTTCTATTATCGATAAAATCAAAAGCTTCCCTCATGATGTTTTTGATTTTAACTATACATATTTTAAAATTATGCCAAGTTATTTCTTTTCTAAAGGTTAAATGCCTATTCCAAGGGATAACTACGCCCATTTTTAGGTTTTATTTAATATTTTTATATTTTTATATCTTCAATCAATTTATTTAGTCCTCTTTTTCTTGGAGATTGTAACAATTTTTTCCTATTTTTCATCCCACATAACCTTGTAGGGGTAACATCTATGGTTTTGTTAAAAATATTTTTAAATAAATGTATTGGAGGTTATGTGATGGATGAAAGTTTAAGACAAAGTATAGCTTTATTTAGGTATTCTTTGATTGCACCTTTGATTACTGATACCTTTGCTCAAGCTACTGCAACTGAATATTTACAGGAGATATCTGCTAAGCAGTACAATACACCTCAAGGTATTAGGGAATATGCCCCTGCGACTGTAAAGGAATGGCTCCGACTTTACAGGCGTTTTGGTATTGATGGTCTTTATCCTAAAATTCGTTCTGATAAAGGTAAGCCTAGAAGTTTATTGGATGATGCTAAGGGATTTATTATTTCTGCTAAGTTAAATTCACCAAAGCGGAGTGCTAAGTCAATTTATCATGAGCTTATTGCTAAAGGTTTGGTAGCACACGATGATATTTCCTTATCTACTGTTCAAAGGTTTATTGCAAATGCTAATATTTCATCTGCAAAACTTGATCCTACCGATAGAAGAGCTTTTGAGTTTGAGTTTCCTAACGAATGTTGGCAATCAGATATTTCTGTTGGACCTTATCTTAGTATTAACGACAAAAAACACAAAACATATATTATTGCTATCTTAGATGATTCCAGCAGGCTTATTATTCATGCTGAAGCTTTTTTTACCGATAATTTATTGGCTCTTCTTTCTGTATTTAAAAAGGCTGTTGCTAAAAGGGGTATCCCTAAAAAACTTTTCGTTGATAATGGTAAGGTCTTTAAGAGTAATCAAATGCAGTTTATTTGTGCTAATATTGGTACCATTCTTTCTTTTGCCCGTCCCTACTCGCCAGAGAGTAAAGGGAAAATTGAACGGTGGTTCAGGACCTTGCAGGATCAATGGATGAACGTTATTAACTGGAACGACTTTTCATCCTTGGATGAACTTAATGTATCGTTATTTAAATATGTTGAGGAACAATACAACTCCAAAATTCATTCTTCAATTAATGAAAAACCCATTGATAAGTTTATTCGACACATTGATTTAATTAAATTTGTTCCCAATAAACAAGAGCTTGATTATATTTTTCTCTACAGGATAACTCGTAAGGTTAAAAATGATGCCACTATTTCTATACAGAATATGTTGTTTGAGGTTCCTTTGAAGTATGTATCTGAAACTATCAATATTAGATACGATCCAACCAGTATGGATAAGGCCTATATCTTTTCTGATGATAATATTTTAATGGATACTGTATATCCTGTTAAAAAGATTGATAACTCCAGGATTAGGAGGGAGCAAAACATTAAAAGTGTTGATTTCTCTTCCTTTTCTCCTAATACAAATGATAGGAGTGAAAATTAATATGTATAAATCATTTTATGGATTATCTGATGACCCATTTTTTAAATCTATTGAGACTAAGGAGCTTTTTAAGTCTAGGGACTTTAATGAGGCTTTATCCAGACTAGAGTTTTTAAAAAATACTCTAGGTTTTGGGTTAATTACTGGTGAACCTGGTGTCGGGAAGTCATTTTTACTTAGATATTTTGTTAACTCTTTAAATCCTAACCTATTTAAGACTGTATATATTCCCATTTCAACTTTAACTGTAATGGATTTCTACAGGGCATTGTGTAATGGGCTTGGAATACTCCCAGCCCACAAAAAGGTTAATATGTTTAAGCAAATTCAAGAATCAATTTACACTTACCAGCAGAGTAAAAATATTACTCCGGTTATTATTGTTGATGAAGCCCAGTTTCTTACCAATTCTGTGTTGGATGACTTAAGAATCATATTTAACTTTGAAATGGATTCTAAGGATTATTCTATTTTAATTCTTTCAGGGCAGACTCCGTTTATTTCTCAAATTAGCAGGCAATCTCATGAAGCTTTACGACAGAGAATTGTTATGAATTACCATCTAAATGGATTTACCAAGGATGAAACCAAGGAGTATATTAAATCTAGATTAGCTTCCTGCGGATGCCATGAACCAATATTTACGGATAATGCCTATGAATTATTATATTCTAGTACTAACGGCTGCATTAGAACATTGAATTCTCTATTAAGATTATGCCTTATCTCTGGAGCTAATGAGAGACAAAAATCCATTGATAATGAAATAGTCTTTGCAGCTCAAAATGAACTAAATATTGTTGCCTAGATTTTATGTGGTGTGTCTTCTTCTTTAGGAAGGATAGGGCTCTGCAGGGATGCAACTCGAGCAGCCTAAAGAGGTTATACCCTTAATCTCCCCTTCCTTGGGGAGAAGGCACATCATCTTTACACATATTAAGGGGTAATTCCACTGCGTTAAATCCTGGGGGTTTAAGGGGGCTAGCCCCCTTTTTATTATTTTCAAGGTGAAATCAATTTGACTTATTTATTAAAACACTGATATCAGATTATTTAATCTGCTTTTTTATGTATGTTTCAATCCTAATTTGGGTGATTTTAATTTGACTTTATTGGGTTGGAATAATTTGACGCGTAACACTAAATGGATTTATTCAGGCAAATCTACTCAAAAGGATTATGAATCTATTTTAGTTGAATCAAGAACTGGTATCGAAATTACGCAGGATGAAGTAGAAAGAATTGATAATATTATTACACCTTTAATTGATAATGGCCATTCAATACATCATATTCATTCTAATAATAAGGATTCTTTTATGGTTTGTTAAAGAACTTTGTATAACTATATTGATAATCAAATATTATCTGCTAAAAATATTGATTTATCTAGAAAAATTAGGTATAGACCTAGAAAGAAGATTCAGATAGGGTATAAGGTTGATAAAAAATGTTTAGAAGGTAGAAGATATGAAGATTATTTGAAATTTATTGGAGATAAAAAGGATATTAGTATTGTTCAAATTGATACTGTTGAAGGTAGAAAAGGTGGCAAGGTATTACTTACTATACATTTTATACTGTTTGTAGGAGTCTAATTTAGACTTGCAAAAAATTAAAACTATAGTAAGTTTAATTTGTATGGTACAATTATAACACAAAATGAGCTTTTAGAAGCTCATTTTTGATGGATTAAACTATTTAAGGTTGTGTATTTTATCAAATTTTTGAAAGGGGCTAATTTAACTCTGCAAAGTCTAATTTAGTTTTGCAATTGATCATTATTTTATATTGCTGAATAGGGTTCGTAAAAAATGGTTACGCTAACATGTTATTCACTAATAACAAAAATGATTCTTGAATATTCATATTTATACTAATATTAAAAATGAAACTATTGATACTAATACTAACAATAATGGAAAATACTTATATTCACCATACAAATCCTTTGTTGTTGTTCCCATATGCTCAACAGTAAATGCTTGACATAAATGTATTGGAGAAAAAAAGTATCCTAAA
>JAQVYQ010000041.1:14861-18085 GCA_028708575.1 Tissierellia bacterium | reverse complement strand
TAGTAGCAGGTACTGGCAGAAATGTGGTAGCTAGTAAAGCTAAGCTTCAGATTGAAACAAGGGGAGAGAATGAAGAAGTAAATCAACTATTAATGGAGAAGGTATTGAAGGTAATAGAAGGATCTGCCTTAGCCTATGATGTTGAATATAGGGTTGAAGTAGTTGGAGGGGCACCCTCCTATCCAATGTATGATGAGGAATTCATAAATGAAATAAGAACTTATTTGGACAATGACAAGTTCAATATAGTAGTAGGGGCTAATCTAGGTGGATCAGAGGATGTAACATATATGATGAATGAAGTTGAAAAAAATGGTGGTAAAACAGTATTCTATTTATTTGGTACCAATCTAAAAGCAGGTCATCATAATAATAAATTTGACTTTGATGAAGATGTGCTTTCTATGGCATATGAAACATATATTAAGACAATTACAATGCTAAACAAATAAGAAATGCTCCTTTTAGGAGCATTTCTTATTTGTTTAGGAAATTTATAGCTGAATAAACCATAGCTTTAATTCCAATAGGTATACATCCTTCATCTACAATTAAGTTAGGATTATGAATAGTACATTTATCCTTGTTAAGCTCTGACACCATTCCTAACCAAAAGTATACTGAAGGAACTATATTAGTAAATGCTGAGAAATCTTCACCACCAGATGCTGGTTTTTCTGCTATGATTACATTATCTTCTCCAATAGCTTCTCTTAAAGAATTTGCTACTTCAAAAGTAAGTTTTTCATCATTGGCTAATAGAGAGTAGCCTTTAACATACTCAACTTCACATTCACAACCAAGGGCTAAGCTTACATTTTTGACAATTTCCATTATTCTCTTAGGCATCATATCAGCGACTTTAGGATCAAATATTCTAACAGTTCCTTCCATTGAGACAGTATCAGAAATTACATTGTATCTAGTACCCCCATTTATTTTTCCTATTGTTATGACAGCGCTTTCCATAGGGTCAACATTTCTGCTTACTATAGTTTGTAGTGCGGTGATTATATATCCACTAGCTACTATGGCATCAATTCCATTTTGTGGTTGTGAAGCATGAGAAGATGAACCTTTAACTTTTATGAATATTCTATCTGATTGAGCCATTATTGGACCAGGCTTTAATCCGACTTTTCCAAGAGGTAAATTCCATACATGAAGTGCAAGGGCTGCATCCACCTTAGGATTTTCCAATACTCCATCTTCTATCATATATCTTGCACCGCCTGTTGGGCTTGCCTCCTCAGCAGGCTGAAAAACGAACTTTATATTTCCATTTATATGTTCTTTAACTTCACTTAATACTTTGGCTGCCCCTAATAATATAGAAGTATGAACATCATGTCCACAAGCATGCATAAGTCCAGGGTTTTTTGACTTAAATGAAAGATCAGTTTCTTCTTCTAATGGTAATGCGTCCATATCAGCCCTAAGTAGAATAGTCCTACCATCTGTATTACCTTTTAGAAGACCTACCACACCCATTTTGCCTATTCCAGTTTGAACTTCTAAATCAAGCTTTTTTAATTCTTCTGCTACCCTTGCAGATGTCCTCACTTCCTCCATTCCTAGTTCAGGATATTGGTGTAAATCTCTTCTAAATTCAATAATATCCATTATGTGTTTATCAATTAAATGTTCCAATTTATCTTTCAAAATTTAAGTCCTCCTTTATTGGAATATAAATCCACCAGGTCCTAATGGTAATCCAATAGTGAACCATACAATGGCTAATATTATCCAAGCTACTAAGAACCACATTGAATAAGGAATCATTAGTGACAACAATGTTCCAACTCCGGATTTTTTATCATATTCATTCATATATGCAAGGATGATAGGGAAGTAAGTGAACAAAGGAGAAATAATATTTGTTGAAGAATCACCTACTCTATATAGAAATTGAGTCCATGCTGGATGATATCCCAATAAATTCATCATAGGCACAAATATTGGTGCTAGTATTGCCCATTTTGCAGAACCTGAACCTATAAAGAGATTTATAAAGGCACATAATAGGATATAACCAACGAATAAACCTATTCCTGTAAAGCCCAATGAAGTTAATAAGTTTGCACCTGATATTGCTAAAACTAATCCTAAATTAGTCCAGTTAAAGTAAGCTAGAAATTGTCCTATTATGAAAGCTAGTACAATAAAGGGTGCCATTGAACTTATTGCCTTAGTCATATATTTAGGTACATCACCAGAAGACTTGATTTTTCCAACCTTTTTACCATAAGGGATAGTAGTTACTAACAATAATATGAGGATTATTGGTATTAAACCAGACATGAATGGTGACCCTGTTGTAATTGATCCTGTTTCCGGATTTCTAAGGAAGCTGTTCTGTGGGATTAATGAAATTACTAAAAGGCCTATATAAATTATAGCTGCAATTCCAGCTGCTTTTAATCCTGCATTTTCTTCAGCTGTTAGGTCTTGTTTCTCAGATATTTTGGAACCTTTATATTCTCCTAATCTAGGTTCTATAATCTTTTCCGTAACAATGGTACAAATAATTGCCAATACAAAAGTTGAAACAATCATTATATACCAGTTTGCTGCCACTGGTATTTCAGGTCCATTTACAATTTTAGATGCTTCGTTAGTAATACCTTGTAACAAGGCATCTGTTCCTGCGATTAATAAGTTTGCACTAAATCCTCCGGTTGTAGCAGCATATCCAAGTGCAATACCTGCAATTGGATGACGACCTAATGACATGAAAATAATTGCTGCAAGAGGTGGTATGATTACTATAGCAGCATCTGATGCAATATTTGCACAAATACCAATTAAAGCTATAACAAATGTAACTAGTTTGACCGGTGCACCAAGCATTGTTTTTCTCATTAATGATGACATGAATCCAACTTCTTCAGCCATACCAATGCCTAAGGTCATAGTAAGTACAAGCCCTAATGGAGCAAAACCAGTAAAGTTTTTAATCATGGTTTTTAATGCATTTACTAAACCATCAGCTGAGAGTAAATTTCTAACTTCTACTACTTCCCCAGATGTAGGATTTATTACAGCAACCCCTATTTTGTTTAAGACAAATGAAATTACTGCAATAATAATGATTAGCCATAAAAACAGAATGAAAGGATGAGGTATTTTATTACCAACTCTTTCAACCCAAGCAAGAAATCCTTTGTTCTTTTTTGCGCTTTCCATAAAAATCCTCCTTTTAAATTTTTAATAGATTAAATACA
>JAQVYQ010000041.1:0-14761 GCA_028708575.1 Tissierellia bacterium | reverse complement strand
CATAAAAACAGAATGAAAGGATGAGGTATTTTATTACCAACTCTTTCAACCCAAGCAAGAAATCCTTTGTTCTTTTTTGCGCTTTCCATAAAAATCCTCCTTTTAAATTTTTAATAGATTAAATACAAATAAAAATTATTCATCCCCTCCTATGCTTGTATTAATCAATGTAGCAAGACACTTTGTCTGTAAAAATTTAAACTCTATATCACAAATATATTATATCTTTAGATATATATATTTTAATGTACAAGGATATATTACTTTATGGTCGATTATTACTCTTTGTGGATATTATACCAGATATTGTATTTGTTATCAAATTAAATATTTCGTCTCATGGTTTCTTTAGAATATGAAACCATGCATCTTTGGAGGAATAATTCATTATTAAATTAAATCAATAATTTGATTTTCGCTGGTAATTTCCACAATATAGGTGGAAGAATCTTTCATTTTGTTGATAAACTTTTTAGTAATTTCATAGTTATCCCCAAAATGAATTGGTATAAATACTTTTGGTTGAATTTCATTAATAAAATAATCACCGCCAAGATAATAGTATTCTTCAAGTCTTGGGTCTACAGGAAAGAAAGCTAAGTCTATATTATTCCCCTTTATCTTATTGATTTCAGCTTTAAAGTCTTTTTCTTCTTGATATTTTTCTGCATCAGTATTATCCTTCCAATGCCACCAATTTAAATCTCCTGCAAAAAATATATTTTTCTTATCCACTTGTATTAAAAAAGACACGCCTTTATCAGTGGAACCAAATGTTTTAATATGAAGATCATTAATAATAAACTCTTCGTATGGGTCTATAAAAGTAGCTTTGACAGGGGGTGTATTCTCTATATCACTGCTAAGAATGTATAATATGTTGCTTTTACCCTTTGCCCAATTAAATATCTCAGGATTGAAGTGATCGGGGTGGTCATGTGTGCAAAAGACATAAGTTGGCTTATCTTTTAATTCGATGTCTCCTCTATAGTAATCAAAAACTAAAAAATAATTTTCAGTTTCTAGGGAAAATCCACTATGATAAATATACTCTATTTTCATTCCAACACTCTCCTTTTAATTAAGTTACCCATAAATTATTAAATTTCTCATTTAAAAAACACAACTTGTTCATATAGTCTTCACAATTGGGTATTAACATAATTATAAAGATAGGTAATAGGGAGGTTTTTATATGGATGATAATAATGATAGAGGATTTATATTAGTAAACAGTGAAGAACCTTATAAGGAAAAAGAAACAAAAAAAGTATATAAAGTAAAAAAACAAAAAAAGAAAAGGGGATTTAGAGGAAGTCTCCTATCATATATTGCCTTAGCATTAGTTTGCTCTGTATTAGGAGGCTTTGTATCTTATAATCTAGCTGCTAAGATATTTACGGAGACAGCAAGTAGCAATTATAATGCTCAAGAAGTAGTAATTAACACTAGTGATGATATATCTACAGTACAGGCTGTTGCCAGTAAAGCTGTTAATACAGTAGTAGGTATAACAACTGTACAAACACAATTAGTTTGGCCTTTTTCATCACAAGACATAAATGGAATTGGTTCAGGCGTCATAGTTCATAGTGATGGATATATCCTAACAAATTCTCATGTTGTAGCTGGTGGTAATGCAAAAGAATTGAAGGTACTGTTTGAAAATGGAGACCAGGTAGAGGGAAGGGTTCTTTGGAGTGATGATACATTAGATATGGCAATAGTAAAAGTTGATGTTAAAAACTTGCCTGTAGCTGAATTAGGTAATTCTGATGAGTTAAATGTTGGTGAATTAGCCATAGCTATAGGGAATCCTTTAGGATTGGAATTTGAAAGAACAGTAACAGCTGGTATTATATCAGGATTAAATAGGGCTGTATCTCTTGAAGATGGTGCGGTTATGGAAAATTTAATTCAAACAGATGCATCAATTAATCCAGGGAACAGTGGAGGACCACTATTAAATAACAAGGGCCAAGTTATAGGAATAAATACAGCAAAGATAGCTTCAGGTGAAGGTTTAGGATTTGCCATTCCTATAAATCAAGTTAAACCCATAGTAAATCAAATAGTAGAAACTGGAGCATATAAGATTGTATATATGGGAATAAAAGGACTAGGATTAAAAGAATATGAAAGTTTATTAGGTGTGGATCTTTCTCCTGAAAATGGAGTAATGGTATTAGAAGTAGAAGCTGATTCACCTGCTGCAAAAGCTGGTTTAGAAAGTGGAGATGTTATTACTAAAATAGGCGACAAAGAAGTTAATAATATGGATGAACTTAAAAGTGAGCTTTATAATTACAATCAAGGTGATACAGGTGAAATTACAATAATAAGAAATACAGAAGAAGAAACATTAGAAATAGAATACACAATTGTAAAATAGTGATAATAAAAACAAGGCAGCCTATAAGCTGCCTTGTTTGCTTTCTTACATATATTTCTCAATATATTCTTCATAAGTTATCATTCTATCTACCATAGTTCCATTTTCTTTAATATCAATAATTCTATTTGCAATGGTTTGGATAAATTGATGGTCTTGTGAAGTAAATAAAATATTTGATTTGTAATTTATCAATCCGTCATTTACAGCTGTAATGGATTCAAGGTCTAAATGGTTAGTTGGCTGGTCTAATATCAGTACATTAGCATTTGTAAGCATCATTTTAGATAACATACATCTAACCTTTTCTCCACCTGAAAGAACTTTAGCTTCCTTTAGTGCTTCTTCTCCGGAGAAAAGCATTCTTCCTAAGAATCCTCTTAGATAGATTTCACTTTGTTCTTCAGAATACTGTCTTAACCAGTCTACTAGATTTAACTTACTATTTTCAAAGAATTCCGAGTTATCCTTAGGGAAAAATGATTTGGTAATAGTTTGACCCCATTTAAACTGGCCACTATCAGCTTCCATTTCTTCTGTTAGTATTTTAAATAATGAAGTTATAGCAATTTCATTTCCAATAAAAGCAATTTTGTCATTTTTATTAACTCTAAAGCTAATATCATCTAAGATTTTTACTCCGTCTATTGATTTTGTAAGATTTTCTACAGTTAGGATTTCATTACCTACTTCTCTATCCATTGTAAATCCAACAAAAGGATATCTTCTTGATGAAGGTTGAATATCATCAAGAGTTATTTTTTCTAATAGTTTCTTACGAGATGTAGCTTGTTTAGATTTGGAAGCATTAGCTGAGAATCTAGCAACAAAGTTTTGTAAATCTTTTATTTTCTCTTCTTTCTTTTTGTTTTGGTCTTTCATCAGTTGTTGTGCTAATTGACTTGATTCATACCAAAAGTCATAGTTTCCTACATATAATTTAATTTTTCCAAAGTCTATATCAACCATATGAGTACAAACTTCATTTAAAAAGTATCTATCATGGGACACTACAATAACAGTCCCTTCAAAATCTCCGAGAAATTCTTGGAGCCATTTTATTGATTTTACATCTAAATGATTTGTAGGTTCATCAAGAAGAAGAATTCCAGGATTACCAAACAAAGCCTGTGCTAATAATACTTTTACCTTGTCATTACTAATTAATTCTGACATCTTTTTTTCCTGTAATTCTGTTGGTATTCCTAATCCTTGTAACAAAGATGAAGCTTCAGCTTCAGCACTCCAACCGTCCATTTCAGCAAATTCCGCCTCTAATTCAGCAGCTTTTATTCCGTCTTCATCAGAGAAATCCTCTTTTGAATAAACAGCATCCTTTTCAACCATGATTTCATACAATCTTTCGTTTCCCATAATTACAGTTTGTAATACTTGACAATGGTCAAATTCAAAATGGTCTTGTTTTAAGATGGACATACGTGTATTAGATGCCATTGATATTTCACCTGTATCTGGTTCTATATCTCCTGAAAGGATTTTCAAGAATGTACTCTTTCCTGCTCCATTGGCACCAATAACGCCATAACAATTTCCTGGTGTAAAGCTTAAGTTTACATCTTCAAATAATTTTTGTGATCCAAATCTTAAACCTACATTACTAACATTTATCAAATTTTTCAATTCCTCTCTATTAAATAATATCACCGTATTATACCATAATAATTAATATAATAAAATAAAGACTATATAAATTTATTGGTATATAAATAGTCATATAAAATTTATAGAAAAGTTTTCAAGAAGGAAAAGTAGGCAAATAAGAATTTTTACATCATTCTTATTTGCCTACTTTTATATTGATAAAATAAATCATCTAACTTTTCTACCTAATTTATATACTAATAAATTGTATATAAATCCTATTATTTTAGTAATGGTGCCATAGTACCAGCTAAAACTACTGATGCAATTGTTACAGTTAAAAAGCCTGCAACTAACATCTTAGGTAGTATTTCACCTAGAATTGCTTGTCTTTCTTCTTCAGTTTTTCCATTTGCATTAGCAACTTCATTTGAAATGATGAATGTTCCTGGGAAACCAAATAGTGCTGATGCCCCAATAGCAATTGCCATCGGAAGTGATTCTTTCAGTATTTTAGCCGCAATACTTGAGAATATCATTATTCCAATAACTCCTAATACCAAAGCACCTATTAGTGGGAATGCTAATGAAAGTACCATTTCAGGTGTTGCTGTTGCTAAGTTTCCAAATATAATTGCCATTAGTCCTACCATTGCTAAACCTTGTGCATTAGCTAGTGTCATAATATTTCCTTCTAAGAAGCCTATTTCTCTAGCTACAACTCCCACGAATAAACACATAACATATTGATGAACTATTCCATTTGTTAGCCCTGCTAGTTTAAATCCTATTAGTGCTACTAAGCCTAGTTTTGCTAGAAGTATATATGTTGTCTGTAAATCTTTAGGTAATGGTGGTATTAGTTTTTTCTTTTCTACTACAACTTCCTCAGTAGTATCAACTTTTTCTACTAACTTAGCCTTATTAGGATCAAAGTTTGCAAGTACTTTTTTAGCTTCCTTATTTAACATATATGAAGCTACTGGGTAACCAAAGAAACCTTGAACAACTACTAAAAGTGTAACATATACTCCAATAGCTTCTAAACCTTGTGCAGCGGCTGCATCTCCCATAATAATTGCTGCTACAACGCCTCCTGCTACTGGTGGTGCAGCTGATATAGCATATTCTCTACCAATTATTGGTGATCCAACTATTAGTAAAAATATACCTATACCAATAACAGCAGCTAGTGCTATGATTACTGTTTTCCATTGTTTCTTAAGGTCTTCAAAACTCAAAAGAGTACCCATGTGTGTAATTAAGAATCCAATCATAAGTGCACCGAATCCAGTTAGTTGGGCATCTGCAAATAATGTAGGTGGTAGACCCATCCAGAATCCTACTAAAAATAATACTGAAGCGACGAACATCATTGAAACTATAGACTTGGTTTTATAAGATATAAAGTCCCCTATTGCAAATACAACAAGTACTATAGTAATAGCTAATAAACTATCCATATTATTCCTCCTTTAACAAGTTGCACTATTAAAGTGCATAATTATAAAAAAAACCCGTCTAAAAAACAATAATTTTAGAGACGGGGTATTTTCCGTGGTACCACCCTAATTTTCAACTTGATTACGCAAATTGACTCATTAGATTATATTAATCTTGGCCTAATAACGGAGGCAATCCGACAAAACCTACTAATATTTCAGTAATGTAGTTCAGGAGTGAGCATTATATACTAAACAACACTGGTTTGCACCATCCACCAGCTCTCTTAGTTGTATACTAGTATTTTTATCTCCATCAATACTATTAGACAATTCTTTATATAATCGTTATTATATAATGGAAAAGATTAAGTGTCAATGGCGGGAAAATGCTATCCCGTAAATATTTTTAAAATTTGTTCATAATTATTTCATATTTGTTTTTTATTCTAGTTAATAGAGGATTAAAATGGAGGTATTATATATGAATACAATACTAATAGTAGATGACAATGAAAATATACGAAATCTAATTGAAATATTTTTAAAAAGAGAAGGGTTTATTTCATTTAAAGCTGGCAACGGCGAGGAAGCTTTAGAAATAATGGATAAGACTAAAATTGACTTAATAGTTTTGGATATAATGATGCCTGTAATGGATGGCTATGAACTTACTAAAGAATTAAGAGACGCAGGCTACATGCTGCCAATTTTGATGGTTACTGCCAAAGATACCTATCCTGATAAGAAAAAAGGTTTTGATTTAGGTACTGATGATTATCTAACAAAACCAATAGATATGGAAGAACTGATTTTAAGGGTAAAGGCTCTCCTTAGAAGGAGCAGAATATATGAAGACAAAAAAGTATATATAAAAGACCTTATACTAGATTATGATAGTTTAGAAGTAATTACCCCTGAAATAGAAATATCCTTACCAAAAAAAGAGTTTTATCTATTATATAAACTTATGTCATTTCCTAAAAAGATTTTTACAAGACAAGAATTATTAGATGATATATGGGGTTATGATACAGAAGTAGATGAGCGAACTGTAGATGTTCATATAAAAAGATTAAGAGAAAAGTTTAAGGATTATGACCAATTTGAAATCGTAACCGTAAGGGGCTTAGGTTATAAAGGAGTTTACTAATAATGAAAAAAACAATATATAAAGAACTAATAACTATTTTCATATTAGTATTAATAGTAAGTAATCTTATTACAGCATTTTTTGTATCTCTAAATTTTGAATCTACATCAATAGCAGATATGAAGAAAATCCTAAATACTTCCATTGAAGAGGCAAAGAAAATATATTTAAGATATGATATTTCAACAAATGATATGAATTATCTATATTCAGATAAGGGTATTCCTATTTTATTTTTAGAAGATATTGATAAGTATAATTTAAACTCATCACAAATGGATATCTTAGAGTCTGGTAATAATTTACTATTAAATGAAGATCAATTTTACAAATACCCTATAGCCATAGCAAAAGTTAATGATATATACATTGTTTCAAATATTGAGGGTAATTCAATGTTTAATATAGCCAGGTCAATAATAGCCCTTAATTCTACTTTTGCAGTTATATTGGGTATAGTAATGTTTTTATTTGTAGCAAAAATGATTGTAAAACCAATTAAAGAATTAACAGATGCAACTAAAAAAGTAGCTACAGGAGATTTTACCGTTAAACTAGAAACAGAAAGAGAAGATGAACTTGGAGATTTAATTGATGGATTTAATAAGATGACAAAAGACTTAGGGTCCATTGAAATATTGAGAAATGACTTTATTTCTGATATATCGCATGAGTTTAAAACACCAATTACATCAATTGAAGGTTACACAAAATTGTTAGCAGTAAGTGATGATTCAAAAGGTGAATATACAGACATAATCTTACATGAAACTGAAAGGCTATCAAATATGGCTACAAATATATTAACTATAAACAAACTAGATAATAAAAATATTATTAATACTGAAGAGTTTAGACTTGATGAGCAGATTAGAAAATCTATATTATTACTTGAGAACAAGTGGTGTGAAAAAGATATAGAATTAAATGTAGAATTAGATGATGTAATAATACAGGGTAACAAGGATTTAATTAATCAAATATGGATAAACCTATTAGATAATGCAATTAAATTTTCTTCCATAAATGGACAGATAAGAATTGAATTAAATAATGGTGAAAAAAGATGTGAGTTCATTATTGAAGACCAGGGTATAGGAATAAGTGAAGAAGATAAAGATAGAATTTATGAAAAATTCTATAAATCAGATAAATCTAGAAACTTAGAAGGTACAGGTCTTGGACTTTCCATAGTCAAAAGGATAGTAGACCTTCATAAAGGAGAAATTAGTTTAGATAGTAAGTTAGGAGAAGGTACAAAAATATCAGTGTTTTTAAATAAGAAGATCCAAAAATAAGAAAGTTATTCACAATACATTCACAATAATAATTTAATATGTAATAGTGAAGAAAAATAGAAAAAACGTATATAAAATAGATATCACATCTAAGAAAGGGTGGAAAATATATGAGTCAAAAAAAATCACAGACACCAAAAAAGCCACTGATTACTTATTATTTAGTAGCATTAGCTATTCTTATGCTTTTAAATCAATTTTTATTTCCAAGTTTAATTAAAACTCAAGTAACAGAAATATCATATGGGGCTTTTTTAGATTATATTGAAGAAGGCGTCATTAAAGATGTAGAATTATCCCAAAATGAAATAGTTTTTAGTGTTGATAAAGATGGGGATGAAGAATTAGAGTATTATTCAACAGGTAGAATGGAAGATCCAGATTTAATTAATAGATTATATGATCAAGGTATTAAGGACTTTGGAAAGATAGTGCCTCAAGAGATTTCACCTATATTAAGCTATTTTCTAACATTAATACTTCCCTTGTTTTTAATATTTGCTATTGGACCTATTCTAATGAGGAGAATGACTAAGGGTGCTGGTGGCAATGCATTACAATTTGGTAAGAGCAATGCCAAGGTTTATGTTCCAGCAGATGATGATGAAAAGACCTTTAAAGATGTAGCTGGTCAGGATGAGGCTAAGGAAGCATTAGTTGAAATAGTAGACTTTTTACACAATCCGAAAAAATATGCAGAAATTGGTGCTACAATGCCAAAAGGCGCTTTATTAGTAGGGCCTCCAGGAACAGGTAAGACTCTCTTGGCAAAGGCTGTAGCAGGAGAAGCTCAAGTGCCATTTTTCTCAATATCAGGATCTGATTTCGTTGAAATGTTTGTTGGCCTTGGTGCAGCAAAGGTAAGAGATTTATTTAAACAAGCTCAAGACAAAGCACCTTGTATAGTATTTATAGATGAGATAGATACAATTGGGAAGAAAAGAGATGGAGCAGGTTTTGGTGGTAATGATGAAAGAGAGCAAACCCTCAATCAACTATTATCTGAAATGGATGGATTTGATAGTAGAAAAGGTGTTGTAATACTTGCAGCAACAAATAGGCCTGAGTCCCTTGATAAAGCTTTATTAAGACCAGGTAGATTTGACAGAAGAATACCAGTAAATCTTCCAGACTTAAAGGGAAGAGAAGCGATATTAGAAGTCCACGCTAAGAAGGTAAAGATGGGAAGCGACATTAATTTTAATGAAGTTGCCAGAATGACAGCAGGAGCATCAGGAGCAGAGCTTGCAAATATTATTAATGAAGCCGCTTTGAGGGCTGTAAGAATGGGAAGAAATAGTGTAAATCAAACTGATTTAGTTGAATCAGTTGAAGTCATAATAGCTGGTTACCAAAGAAAAGGTGCAGTAATACAAAAGAAAGAAAAACAAATAATTGCATACCATGAAATAGGTCATGCATTAGTAGCAGGAAAACAAACTAATTCAGCTCCAGTAACTAAGATAACTATTATACCAAGAACCTCAGGTGCTCTTGGATATACAATGCAGGTAGAGGAAGAAGAAAGCGTATTAATGTCCAAAGAAGAAATATATAGAAAGATAAGAACACTAGCAGGAGGTAGAGCAGCAGAAGAAGTTATGTTTGGCTCTATAACAACAGGAGCAAGCAATGATATAGAAAAAATGACAAAGCTTGCAAGAGCAATGGTTACAAAATTTGGAATGAGTGATAAATTTGGTATGGTTGCCCTTGAAACTACTAGTAACATGTATTTAGGTGGAGATTCCTCTTTAGCATGTTCTCCAGAAACTTCAAGCTTGATAGATAAGGAAGTTCAGGAAATTATTGATGAATGCTATCAAGATGCTAAAAAAACATTAGAAGATAATAAAGATAAACTAATAGAATTATCAAATTACCTTCTTGAAAAAGAAACAATAACAGGTGCAGAATTTATGGAAGTATTGAATAAAGAAAAACCTGAACAAGTTGAAGACAGTAATGAAATTGAAGACAATAAGGAAATTGATGATAATAAACAAATTGAAGAAACTGTAGAATCACCAGAAGGAGAAGCAGAATTAACTGAAGAAGTTGAAGTTAATGATGATGAGGGCTAAAAGGTATGTAGAAAAGAATCACTTATGGGTATTATATATATCCATAAGTGATTCTTTTTTAATGAACTGGTAACAATAATTAAAAGGAGATGAATTAATTGATATTTACAAAAACAGTTGATGCAAGAGATTATAAGCCAAATGATAAACATATAGTAATTTTTGAGACATTTGATTCACTGGGAAAAGGTGAAAAGATGGAATTGATTAATGACCACGATCCTAAACCATTGTATTATCAATTTCAAGCAGAAAGACAAGGCTTTTTTAATTGGGAATATATTGAAGAAGGGCCAGAAGTGTGGAGAGTGGCTATAACAAAAAATTTCGCTAACGAATAAGAAAAAAGTGGTGGGCAGGGTCAGACGGCTCTGCCTGACTGATTTATTAGAGAGGTGTATTACGAAAGCTAAAGTAGGATTAAGCTATTATCATATCCTTCTTCTTATGGTAAAATAATAATTAGTAGTTTTGGTTTAAGGAAGGATGAGGATATGATTCAAGATATAGCACCATACAATTTTGATAATCAATATAAAAATCTAAAGCCTAGTGATGATAGTTTTGTAATATCCATTAAGGATGGAAATGTTCTTTTGCCAGAAGGCAAAGAAGAGACTTTTCCTGTTTTTGGGCAAGTAAAAAACTTAATAGATGATTATGAATATTTGTTTTCTATAGATAATAAAAGCTTTTACCTTTCTGAGGATAGCGTAGGTCTACAAGGTTATAAATATGTTAGTAAGGAAATTTTTAGAACCTTGAAGCCAAAGCATATGGCTTTTGCAGGAGTAACAGCAATTCATATAAAGAAATGGTATAATGACAATAGATACTGTGGACAATGTGGAAATACACTATCCCATGACAAAAAACAGAGAGTTCTTAGATGTAATTCATGTGGAAATACAGTATACCCAAGAATTGATCCAGCAGTAATTGTTGCAGTAACAAATGGCAATAAACTTTTATTAACTAGATATAAAAATAGAGCTTATAAAAGATACTCTTTAATTGCTGGTTTTAATGAGATTGGTGAGTCCATGGAAGAAACAGTAAAGAGAGAAGTAATGGAAGAAGCAGGTGTAAAGGTAAAAAACATAAGATATTACAAATCTCAACCTTGGGGCTTTGCTGATGACATATTAATGGGCTACTTTTGTGAAGTAGATGGTGATGATACTATTACTATGGATGAAGAAGAGTTATCTGAAGCTGTCTGGGTTGAAAGGAACAAAATATCAGTAGAATTTGATGATTTAAGTTTAACAAATGAGATGATATTTTTATTTAAAGAAGGTAAAAATAAATAATAAGAGATTTCCAATCGGTAACTTAGGTTACCGATTCTTTTTTCTTTTTATAGTATTATAGTGTAGTAAACAAGTCGGAATTAGTTAAAGAGCCAAAGAATAACCCTTGTGGCCTTTGAATATGTTAAGGAGGAAAGTCATGAATAAATATTTTAATATAAATGATAAAGTATTTGATATAACTGAAAATTATCCGGAAACTATAGATGTTTTTGTAGCTAATGGATTTGAACAACTTGCAGATGATAAAATGAGAGAGCTAATGGGTAAAACCATATCGGTTGAAATGGCATGTAAGTCAAAGAAAGTAAATGTAGAGCTATTTGTAGAAAAACTAGTAGAAGCAATTGAGCAAACTAGAAATTCTGTAGATGATGCCTTAGCAGCACCAAAGAATAATAATGAGGACAGTGATATAAGAATAGATGGAATACTTCCTTGTCCAATTAGAATTCCATTATTAGAGTCTTTTAATAAATGGGTTGATGAAAATAAAGATAGCTTTGGATTTACTGTAAATTATGAATTAAAATCAGCGAATTTAGGTTTAGATTGGATTATAGATAAGGTAAAAACAGATAACCCAGATGATTTATCAGATCTTTTTATGTCAGCAGGCTTTGAACTCTTCTTTGATGAAAAACTAATGGGTAGATACAAAGATCATGAAGTTTTTGAAGACATTACAAGACTTGAAAAGTTAAATCATGATTTTGACAATGATTATATAGATTTAAAAGATCCAAAAAAACAATATTCAATTATAGGTGTAGTTCCAGCAGTATTTATGGTAAATGTAGACCAACTTAATGGTAGGGAGATGCCAAAATCTTGGGAAGACTTATTAAAGCCTGAATTTGAGTCTTCAGTATCCATTCCTATGAGAGATTTAGATTTATTTAATGCCATGATGTTGCACATACAACAAAGGTATGGAGATGAAGGAGTAAAAAAATTAGGAAGATCTTTAATGAGAAGCATGCATCCTGCAGAAATGGTAAAATCTCCTACAAAGAATACTAATGCAGGAATACCAACAGTGACAATAATGCCATATTTTTTTACAAAGATGGCATTAGGTAATACTCCACTTACCACAGTTTGGCCAGAGGATGGAGCAATTATTAGTCCGATTTTCCTTTTAGCTAAGAAATCTAGTAAAGATAAAACAAAGAGGTTTGTTGACTACTTTTTCTCTAAAGAGGTAGGAGAAGTACTTGCATTAAATGGACATATGCCTTCAACAAATCCACAAGTAGATAATGGACTTGAAGAAAATCAGAAATTTATGTGGTTAGGCTGGGATTATATTAACAATAATGATATTGGAAGTAAAATAAAAGAATGTGAAAAACTATTTCATGAAGCAATAAGGGAGGAGTAGTAATGAATTTAGTTGTATTTTCAGGTCCTCCTTCATCAGGAAAGACCTCAATAGTATTAAAAGCAATAGATGCACTAAAACAAAGAGATATAAAAGTAGGAGTAGTAAAGTTTGATTGTTTATATACAGATGATGATGTATTGTATGAAAAAGCAGGAGTTCCAGTAAAAAAAGGGCTATCAGGAGCTTTGTGCCCAGATCATTACTTCGCATCAAATATTGAAGAAGTGGTGCAATGGGGCATAAAACAAGATTTAGATCTTCTAATTACGGAATCAGCTGGACTTTGTAATAGGTGTTCTCCATATATTAAGGATATAAAAGGAATATGTGTTATAGACAATTTATCAGGAATAAACACACCAAAGAAAATAGGACCAATGCTGAAATCTGCTGATATAGTAGTTATAACAAAAGGTGATATAGTTTCACAGGCTGAAAGAGAAGTATTTGCTTCAAAAGCAAGCTCTGTAAATCCTAGAGCTATAACAATGCATGTAAATGGTTTAACAGGACAAGGTGCCTATGAGCTTAGTACATTATTAATAGATAAGGAAAAGGACATTGAATCAGTTCAAGGAATGGAATTAAGATTTCCTATGCCTGCTGCAATGTGTTCATATTGCTTAGGAGAAACAAGAATAGGTGAAGCTTATCAAATGGGTAATGTAAGGAAGATGGATTTAGGTGATGACTATGAATAATTTAACTATTAGAGAAATAATAGAAAAATACCCTTTTGCAGAGACATACTTTAATGATAATAAACTAGATGTAAAAGGATATGAGGATTCAACTTTTGATGAATACCTAAACCATTTTTCTCAAGAAGATATAGAAAATTGGGCAATAGATAAGGAAAGTCTTAAAGAGGACTTGGAAATTTATATAAATCAAATGAAGAAATTCCTTGGCTTAGATGATAAAGAAGGTATTAATTCGTTAACAATACTAGCAGGTCATGATAAATCCATGAATCCTGAAGGATTTAAAGAATTTACTATTAATAAATCTGAAATAGTATCCATAGTAGGTCCTACAGGTTCAGGGAAGAGCAGACTTCTTGCAGATATAGAGTGGACTGCACAAAAGGATACACCTACTGGCAGATCAATTCTTATTAATGGAGAAATTCCAGATATGAAGTGGAGATATTCATCTAATAATAAATTAGTAGCTCAATTATCTCAAAATATGAACTTTGTAATGGACTTAACTGTTAGAGAATTTATTGTGCTCCATGCTCAAAGCAGATTAGTAGAAGATGTAGAAGAGACTACACAAAGAATAATTGAAGGTGCAAATAAACTGGCAGGTGAACAGTTTGATTTAGATACACATATTACTGCACTAAGCGGTGGTCAGTCGAGAGCATTAATGATTGCTGATACAGCTATTTTAAGTTCATCACCTATAGTTCTTATAGATGAAATAGAAAATGCAGGAATAGATAGGAAAAAGGCTTTAGATCTTTTAGTAAGCAAGGATAAAATTGTACTAATGGCAACACATGATCCAACATTAGCACTAATTGCAGATAAAAGAATTGTAATTAAAAATGGTGGTATTTCAAAGATAATAGAAACAAGTGAAGAAGAAAGAGAAATACTAGAAAAGTTAGAAGAAATGGATACATTTATCCAAGGAATGAGAAGCAAATTAAGAGCTGGAGAGGAAATTACAGTTAAGAACTAAGAACTAAGAGTTAAGAACTTAGAACTAAGAACTAAGAACTAAGAACTAAGAACTAAGAGCTAAGAGTTAAGAACTTAGAACTAAGAGTTAATAGATACAATTAGGTTAGTATTATGAAGCAAACCCAAGATCCTTCATAAGCATTGATTATACTGTCTTTCTCAGGATGACAGCATGGTTTTGTCATTCTGAGCGTAAGCGAAGAATCTTGTATTTAATACCAGTTCACTGTTCACTGTTCACTGCTAATTGTTCACTGTGACTGTTACTTATTCAATGAATTTAAAGAGGAGGAATATATAATGCACGATGGATGTACAGGAAGTTTTGGAGATGGAAAACAGGTAGTAGATAAAATAAGAACGATGGGTTTTAATACAAAAGATATGCCCCAAGGA
>JAQVYQ010000094.1 GCA_028708575.1 Tissierellia bacterium | reverse complement strand
TATTTTTATTTACATATTTAAGATTAGGCTGATAATAATATGTTTTGATTTATTGTTTTAAGTTGTTATAATGAATAATAATGAATAAAACTATCTTATAATACTATCATAATGGAGGAAAACAAATGAAAAACAAATTATATCATGGAAAGATATTCTATGGTTGGTATATAGTTGCTGCTGGGTTAATTATAATGTCTGTTGGTTGGGGGATTGTTTTCAATACTGCAAGTCTTTTTATTGAGCCAGTAGGTAATGACCTAGGGCTTTCTAGGCAAGGAATAAATACTACATTAACAATACGTTCATTGTGTCAATTAATAGTATACTTTTTCTCAGGTATTCTTTATTCAAAAGTAAAAATAAAAAGTTTAATGAAAATAGCAAGTATAACATTGCCTATATCATTTTTTCTTCATTCTTATGCTGAAAGCCAAGCTATGTTATATTTATTAACAGCTATTTCTGGAGTTTCTATAGTCTTAGTAGGTACTTTGCCTATTTCTATAATTCTAAACAATTGGTTTCATGAGCGAAAAGGCTTTGTAATTGGCCTTGCACTTATGGGTAGCGGAATTGGTGGCATGCTATTTAATTTTTTAACTGGTATTTGGATAGTAAACTTTGGTTGGAGAATCACTTATCAGATATTAGCAATTATATTATTTGTAACTCTTATACCTTGTGTTTTTTTAATAATAAAAATTCACCCAAGTGAAGTCGGGTTGACTCCTCTAGGTGAATCTATAGATAATGGATTAGATAATAGTAAAGAAAAAGTAGTTATAGAATCAGGTGTAATGCTTTCTGAAGCAGTTAAAACAACAACTTTTTGGGGAATATGTTTATGCACCACATTTAGCTCTATTGCCGGTGTGTCATTGATGACTAGTATACCTCCCCATCTATCTAATATTGGGTATTCAACCACTATTAGTGCAAATATTACTGCTTTATCTATGGGGTCATTAGCTGTTGGCAAATTGCTATTGGGTTATTTATTCGATAGATTTGGTTTGAGAAAAGCCACTTTTATTTCATGTCTTTGTATAGTAGTTGGCTGTATTAGTATGATTTATGCCTTAAATTATATTGCTTTAATTTTGCTAGTTGTTTGTGTTGGTTTAGGTTGTTCTTTTTTAACAGTTGCATACCCAATAATTACTCAGAATGTATTTGGGCAAAAAGATTATAATGCTATTTTTGGTGTTCTTTCCGCAGCCCACAGTCTTGGAGGCATGATTGCACCAATTATTATTGGTTATATTTATGATATAGTTGGCAGCTATAATCCTTCTTTTATGATTATGACTGTATTGGGCATTTTTGCAACAGTAGTTTTCCAATTTGTTTTTCCTAAGGAAGATAAGAGCGTAACTTCATAAAAGCAATAGGGTAAAGTATGACTACAGTTGATCTTTATATTCAGTTAATAAAAGCTTTACTACTCCGCCATAGCTTTTTACGCCATCTGCTTGATTATTGGCTTTTAGATAATTATCATTCATTGTAGTTACTGCATCTTCGATTCTACCTTCTTTAGATGTCCAATAGTCACTTGCAAATGCCATATCTCTTTTAACAGCATCACTTAGTTCAGTATATAGAAGAAAATAATCTTGGCGACTTTCTTCATATACTTCATTTATTAAATATGTTAAGGCTAGATAATAACCTGAATATTGGAATCTTTCATCAGGATTATTAATATTTGCTTTATATGCAATAAAGTTTGCTTCTTCTTCCTTTGCAAAGCCTTTTTGATGTGCTATTTCATGTGAAATTGTAGATAGTAAATTTTGAGGTGGAATATCTACATTAATAGTTGGCTCTGAAGTAAATGGAATATAGATGCCCATTACTCCGGTGTAGCTCATAAACTTTGATAAGGAAACAGGTTTTATCCTAGAAAAATTTCTATCCAAGCTAAAGGTTCCCACCTTGTAATCATCAAAACCCTTATTAGAAATTGCTCCCAAGCTTTTAAAACTTTCATTAATAAAGAACAATCCATTTTCATCTTCAGGTAAAGCATCTCTTTTTTCATTAGTTTTTTCTATCATAAAAATAGTAAGCTTCTTTAAATCTGTATATGTAACCGAAGCTTCATCCATATTTGCAATTACTGAGTAATCAGGTCTATAGTAGTTAAATCCCCATAAGAAATAGAAAAGAATATAAATTACTGCAAGAAATCTTACAATATAGTGAAGAATACTGTTAATATTATTAAGAAATAAACTTGGTTTTTTAATTATTGCAATTAATCCAATTATAATAAGCAGAGGTGTTAGTATTAAGAAGGTTTCTGCAATTGAAAAAGGTATAATCCCACTAATAGAGCCTACAAGTCCTGCAATATATGGGTAAATAGATGCAGAGTAAAGACTCTCAACTTGTGAAGGATTTTTTGCCGCAAAAAATAAAATTATTCTTGTAATTAAAGCTAGGCTCAATAATATAAGGGTGCATGTCCACTTATTAGCACCAGAAGATTTTTTATAGTCAGATGTAAATAATATATCTTGATATTCTTCCATAGTAGTGCCTTTCTGGTCCCTTTGTAAACTAAAGTTTCCTCATAATAGTTATAGTAGTTCCATTTGAATCACTTTCTACTTCTGCTTTATGCACTTGAAAGCCTATGATGTTTAATGAGGAATCTGTAAATGAGGATCCTGTTAGTCCACCATAGTATTCATCATACATTTCATTAAAAGGTTGATGGAGTATTCTTTTCACTTCTTTAAGTGTTTTTTCATCCATGCCAGAGCCATTATCCGTAACTCTAATCTGAAACTTCTCCGAATCTCTCTTTATGGACACACTTATATCAGAAGCATCTGCCCCTAAAGAATTACATATTAGTTCACTAGTTATACATACAATTCTTCTTTCATTAGTATCCACTTTATTATAACCTCCTAGACTTCTTTTTTAAATCCTCGTATTACTGCAATAAATATTGTAGCTACAATACCTGCAGCAAAGCCGTTATTATATAAGTTCAAGCCACCATATATTTCTCCTACAAAGGATACTATAGATAAATGAGCAAATCCTGCTAAGATACCTATTATTGGACCGTATTTTCCTGAAATTGGTGCAAGACATGTTCCAAATAGTGCTGCTAGTAATGGTCCAGGTGCACTTGCATCATGTATGGAAAAGAGGGTACCAATAAATACTCCTAACATTATTGGGATAATATTTTTAGGATTTTTGCCAAAGGAACCAAAGCCAATAATGGCTAATATTCCTCCTAGGCTAGGTCCATTATAATTACCACCAACAAGCTCAATATAAATAATGCCTACAAGTCCAACTAAGCCCATGTTAATAAGTGTATTCCAAAATCCTACAATATTAAGATAATCTGTAATTAAAATTCCAGGGTAATTAAAAATTTCTTTATATCCCATAAAGGATCCCTTATTCATTATGAATCCTATAATTATCATACTAATGGTCATAGGTATTATGATTAATCTAATAAGATTGTCAAATTCTGTTCCCCATATTATATTAATTTGGCTAGTAAAACTGTATCCTCTAAGAATATTATACATGAGCAATCCTATAAAGCCAGCCGAAAAACCAACATTATACAAACTATATCCTTCATGTGCTTTTAACAAATGAGTAGCTAGAGAAGGCAGGAGCATACCAGCCAATATTCCGATTAATATACCCCCTAGTAGTCCTAGACTTGTTCCTAGGGCATAATATGTTATCAATGGTGCAAGAGCTGTGCCAAACAAGGCTGGATAAATATGTTTCTTAAACCTTTGATTTGTAATTTTGCTATAAATAAGCACTCCAAATATAATTGGGAAAATTGACCAAATGTTTTTACCAAAAAGACCAAATCCAATCATCATGAATATTGATGCAATAGAAGGTCCTGTCATTGGAACCGAGTTTATCCTTACAATTATATAGCCTACAAGCCCTACTAAAGCTGCATTAACTAAGGCTGGACCAACACCACCAATTACCATATAATCTGTAATTAAAACTCCTGTTGATGTGATTATATTATAAAGCCCTTGGAATAATTCATCTAAAGGCTGTAAAAGTAAACCTATTAATAACAAATACAAAATATATATTAAAACAATTATTTCAGCTAACTTTTTTTTCATTAGTAATCTCCTAGACTCTATTATTATCTATATTACCCAAATACTGCTATCAAACATTTCTAAATTAAATCTTTATTATAAAATGCATCCTTGATGTGTATTTATTATGATAATATATACAATGTATCAGGACAAGTAGAAATATTTGTAGTAAACTATAACTAAGGCTAGGACAGTAGCTTAATACATTATATAGATACAGGAGAAAG
>JAQVYQ010000040.1 GCA_028708575.1 Tissierellia bacterium | reverse complement strand
GTCATAGCTGCAATTTCACCATTTTGTTTTAATGCTTCTACAATTCTTACTTTGTGCTCTGGTGATACTCTTGCGTATACTCTCTTATACTTAACTATTTCTTGTAATTCCTCATCAGATAAATTGTTTAATTCCTGACCCATCATTGCTTGATCTTCATGTTCAGCCATACCTAATTGTTTAGCTATAGCAAAAGCGGTATCTTTGTAATCACCTGTAATCATTACAGTGTGTATTCCTGCATGCTTACATTTTGCAATTGCCTCTTTGGCTTCTTCTCTTGGTGGGTCAATCATTCCCATTAGACCAACGAATACCATATCATTTTCAATTGTTTCTGGGTTTATTTCAGTAGGAAGACTGTCATATTGTCTAAAAGCCATGGATAATACTCTTAATGCTTCCTTTGCAAATTGGCTATTGGTATCCAATACTTTCTTTTTCAATTCATCAGTAAAAGGTATAATTTCACCATTTACATAGATAGAACTGCTTTTACCGATTAATATATCTGGAGCACCTTTTGTAAAAGAAACTATTTTATTAGGTATAAAGTTTTTATGAAATGTTGTCATTAGTTTTCTATCAGAGTCAAAAGGTAACTCTTCAATTCTTGGATATTTCTCATTGATATTTTCTTGAGTAATACCAGCTTTACCAGCTAAAGTTACAAGAGCACCTTCTGTTGGGTCTCCTAATATTCTGTATTGATTATCTTCTTTTTTTAATTGAGCATCACTACATAGGATGGCTATGGACAATAAGGTATTTATATTAAGTGATTCTGTTGGATTTGCAATATCATTTCCTTCTTGGGTAAATGTTCCTACAGGTTCATATCCAATTCCAGAAATATCAATAACCTTATCATCAGTAAAAGCCTTTACTACAGTCATTTCATTTTGTGTTAATGTTCCGGTTTTATCTGAGCATATATAAGTAGTAGTACCTAAGGTTTCAACAGATAGTAGTTTCTTTACTATAGCATTACGTTCAACCATTCTATTCATACCTAAAGCAAGTACTATTGTAACAATTGCAGTTAATCCTTCAGGTATTGCAGCTACTGCTAAACTTATTGCAGTCATGAACATTGCCAGTAAATCTCTGCCTTGTAATGCACCAAGGCCAAATACTAATGCACAAACTACTAAAACAACTATGCCTAATACTTTACCTAATTGATTTAATTTCTTTTGTAGAGGAGTTTCCTCTGTATCGTATGTTTGAATCATAGTAGCTATTTTACCTATTTCAGTACCATGAGCTGTTCCAATTACAATTCCTTTACCTCTACCATATGAAACAATAGTGCTTGAGAAAGCCATATTAATTCTATCACCTAAAGCAACTTCTTCATCAAATTTAATATTTGCGTTCTTTTCAACAGGAACAGATTCTCCAGTTAAAGAGGCTTCTTCAATTTTCAAATTAGATGCCTCAACTAATCTTAGGTCAGCAGGTATAATATCTCCTGTTTCCAAAATTACTATGTCACCAGGTACCACAGAATTAGATGGGACTACTGTTTGATTTCCATCCCTTATGATCTTAGCATTAGGAGCAGACATTTTTTTCAATGCTTCCAATGATTTTTCTGCTTTTCCTTCTTGATACAGTCCTAGAATTGCATTTACAATTACTATTGCTATTATTACAATTGCATCAACCGGTTCACCAACAAAAGCTGATACTATAGCTGCAGCTATTAATATAAGAACTAAAACATCTTTAAACTGAGCCAATAACTTAGATAAAAAACTTTGCCTTGCTTCTTCTTTTAACTCATTTGGACCATATTTCTCCAATCTTCCATTCGCTTCATCTTGAGATATACCATTATTAATATCAGTATTTAACTCTTGGAGCAAATCTTCATTACTTTTTTGATACCACTCCATTTAATTCAATCCTTTCAATAGATATAATTAGAATAACAGTTATAATTTATTATGACGAAATATTTAGGAAATAACCATTAATGCAAAAAGACTTTTGTTTATGCCAGGCACAAACAAAAGTCTCACTTCCCATGGGTTAGTTAGCCGGGGAATTCCCGTATTGACGACTAACTAATTATAGCTACTCCCTCTTGATACCCTTATTATATATAAATTTCTAAAATTATGCAATAACTTTATCAAAGTTATTTAAGAAGAGAAAGATAAATACCCATTAATATCATTTGACTTTATTTAATTAGTGTTAGATAATTTACATAATAGTTGCATAGAAAATAAAAATTGGAGAGATTACTATGAGTAATAAAATATTAGTTGTAGATGATGAAAAAACTATTGCAGATATAATAAAATTTAACCTTGAGAAAGAGGGACATACAGTAGAGACAGCCTATGATGGAGAAGAAGGGATAAAAAAATTCAAAGAATATAATCATGAATTGATTCTCTTAGATATAATGATGCCAAAAAAAGATGGATTTCAAGTTTTAAAGGAAATAAGGGCTATAAGTCAAGTGCCTGTAATAATGCTTACTGCTAAAGAAGAGGAAGTTGATAAGGTATTGGGTTTGGAACTTGGGGCAGATGACTATGTAGTAAAGCCTTTTAGTATGAGAGAATTAATGGCAAGAGTAAAAGCAAATTTAAGGAGAGTTGATTTCGTAAATTCTAATTCAGCTAACGAAATTATTAGCTCAAATGGATTGGAAATAGATTTAAACAAATATGAAGTGAAAAAGGATAGCCAAGTTGTCGAACTTACATTAAGAGAGTTTGAACTACTTAAGTTTTTAGCTTCAAAATCAGGACAAGTATTCTCTAGAGAACAACTTCTAGAAAAAGTATGGGGCTATGAATACTATGGAGATATTAGAACTGTAGACGTAACTGTAAGAAGGCTTAGAGAAAAAATCGAAGATAAGAATGAAGAATTTAAATATATATTAACCAAAAGAGGGGTAGGTTATTACTTCGGGAGGTAAAAATGCTTTCTAGTATAAAATTGAAATTCGTATTTGTTTACTTCTTACTAGTATTTATAGCCATGTCAATAGTAGGAATGTTTATAATAGATAATTTAGAAGAACACCAAATTGAGAATGTAACAAATAATATGGTGGATTTAGTAGAGACTTTAATTGGAACATCATCATATATTGCTGATGATGACTGGATTGAAAATAGAGAAGGTATACAAAACACTATAGCATCTGGACTAGTAGATAGTACAGAATCCCTATACGTAATATATGATGGAGAAGTACCAATAATAATTGCTTCATCCTCTAAAGGATATGAAGAAATAGTTGGAAAAGAGGCTCTTCATCAAACATTTATCGACCCTACAATTGTATTGGATGCCTTTACAGGTAATAAAGGTGAATCAATTGTTAAAGAATTAAATGATGATACAGTCAATAAGCATTTAGCATATCCAGTATATTCAAATGTTGGTAAAATAAAAGGCGTAATATATATGACTTCTAATCTAGAAAATGTATATGAAACAGTAGAGGATTCAAAAAGTATATTGACAAATGCTACAGTTTTGGCATTAATCATTACAATATTCCTTGGATATTTAATAGCAACAAGCATAACTATACCCATAAGAGATGTAACAAAAAAAGCCGAAAAAATGGCTATGGGTGATTTTGATCAATATGTAGATGTAAAATCTGATGATGAAATAGGCCAGCTAGCAGGTATGTTTAATCATTTAACAAAGAAATTAAAAGAAACTATCCAAGAAATGGATTTGGAAAGAAGCAAGCTAAACACCATATTCCAATATATGGCAGAAGGAGTTATAGCTATAAATATATACGGTTCAATAATACATGTTAATCCTATAGCTATGGAGATATTAAGAATTAATGAAGAAGACTTATTAAATGGGAAAACTATAGACTTAAAATCCCTTAATTTAAATAATATAAATTATGGTAATGTTTCAAGTTTGGAAGGTACGGAGTTACTATCACTAGATACTCAAGTATATAAGATTAAATATGCACCTTATAAAAATGAAAGTGAAATAATTGGTGGACTAATTATTGTACTGCAAGACATAACTCAAGAGCATAAACTGGATAATATGAGAAAGGAATTTGTCGCAAATGTATCCCATGAGCTTAAGACACCAATAACTACAATAAAAAGTTACACTGAAACTTTATTGGAAAATGATATAGACAAAGATTTAGAAAAAAACTTCTTGACAGTAATCAATAGTGAAAGTGATAGAATGGCAAGACTTGTTAGGGATTTGTTACAATTATCCAATATCGATTATAAAAAAACTACTTGGAATAAGAATGAGATTTCTATTAATAATATGATTAATGGTATAATACAAAAACTAGAATTTTCAATAAAAGAAAAAGAACACAATGTAGTACTAAATATTCAAGAAAGCGTGCCAAATCTAATTGGTGATAATGATGGAATCGAACAAGTTTTACTTAATGTTATTTCAAATGCAATAAAATATACAGAAAACGGTGGAATCATAGAAGTATCAGCATATAATAAAGAAAATGATATAGTCATAAAAGTAAAAGATAACGGAATTGGCATCCCTAAAAAGGATCTAGATAGAATATTTGAAAGATTTTATAGAGTGGAAAAAGGTAGAAGTAGGGAAATGGGTGGTACAGGACTTGGCCTTTCCATAGCAGAAGAAATTATAGCAGCTCATAATGGTACTATAGAATTGGAAAGTGATTTTGGAGAAGGTACAGAAATAACAGTCATATTACCAATTGTGTAATTGTTTCTTAACTACGTTGTAACACTCTTGTAACAATGATGATGTATAATACAATCATGTAAAATTATTATTACGTCTGAAAGTGGGTGAAATGTATGATTAAAAAATTTATTGCATGTTTGTTAATTGCCATGTGCATCTTCAATACTGGTACATTTGCACATGCTAATAATATAGATGTAACAAAATACGAAGTTTCAAATCCAGAAAAAACATCATATTCAACAGAAGATAAGATTGTACTTATAAATGGAAAAGCACCTTCTAGTACTGAAATTACAATAGATGTCTATGGTACAACTGATAATACAACTGACATAAATAAAAGAAAGAATTTTCATTTAAATAATTTACCAACTGAAGAGGAATATATATTAATAAGTAATGAAACAGTTACTTCTGGTAATATGGGTTTATTTTCAAAAGAATTAGATTTAGCTAAAGGAATAAACAAAATAGTTGTTGATTTTAATACAGAAGGCGTTGATTCTGTAGAAATTATAGTATATGTTTATAATAGAGTTAGAACAAATATTAGAGAACCTAGGCTAGGCAATTTATTGCAACCATTATTAAAATAGTATAGGAATAGGAGAGATGAGTATATGAAGGAGCGATTCAAATCAATTCTCCTATTTTTTCTTGTAGTTATGAGCTTGTTTTTTACCCAAAAACTGTGGATTAGAATACCTGAAACAGTAGCAAAAAGATTCGAGACAGCCCCAGAAACTAATGCAAATTCATATGCCTTATCCGATATGATTGCTCCATATAAATATATAATTAACTTTGGTAACAAGAACCATACTTTATTTTATGGAGATAGCAAATATCACATATGGGATGATTCAAGGCAGATTTTATCTCAAGTATTGGGATCTAGCAATATAACTACAGAAGAAATAACACGGGAACAATATTTAAATTTAAAAGAGGAAAGATCTTTGGTTATATATTTTCCTGAAGAAATAAGCACTTATATTTTAGCAAAAACTTGGGGAGTTAATGACCCAAATAATATAACGGATGCTATACCTAATATTAATGAAATGTATATATATTTAGGGACTAAGGATCCTTTTTTTGTATTTACTCTAAATGAGAATTATTTAGCTGTTTATGATAATGAAATTGATGCAATAGCATTAAAAGGAAAGCTTACAGATATTGATACAAGCAACAATTATGACCGCTACTATACTATGAGAGAAGCATATCAAATAGACAATGATATATATATTCCTAATAGAATGGAAAACAACCTACTAACTGCATACGTCAGTAATGAAATATCTACTTTAACTGATGAAGAAAAAAGAAAATTGGCTACAAGATTTTTTGACCAAGAAATAGATTATTTAAGAGAAATAGTAGAAAGCAATGGCTCTACAATATATTTATATAATAATAAATCCTTAAAACTAAATATCAATGGAACATTGGAATATTTCCATTCTATTGAAGATAGGGTACCAGAAAGGAACCTATATATAAGCCTTACCACTGCTGCAGATTTTATAAAAGATAAATCATCATCACAAGAAGGTATGTACTTATCTAGCATAGAAGATATTGAGCAAGCTGGTAATTTTGGATATAGATTTAAATTTAAATATAGAGTAAGGAATATACCAGTAATATTAGGTAATAGAGAATTTGGAGACTATATTCAAATAGATGTCTATAATTACCATGTTAGGAGCTATAAATTATTAGCAAGAAGAGAAATGGATTTAAGTTTAGATATGGTTATAGATAGTAGAAGTGTCTTATCATCTTTTGATATTTTAGATAAAAATTATGAATTCTTAGTAAATGAATACTTATCATATACTGGAAAAACAAAAGAATCTTACACGAATTATTTAGGAAATGAAACTTTAAGAGATGAGGTATTAAGCGTAGTTGATGATATATCCCTATCTTATTATGATCCGAATCTTAAGGATAAAAATGAAAGGCTCATAGGAGTATGGGTAATTTCAGTAGGGGATAAATCATATGGGTTTAATGTATATACAGGAAGGTTAGTATTTGAAAGATAATTGGTGATTATATGGACTGGTCAAAAGCAAAAACTATATTAATAATTGCATTAATAATAGCCAATATTATTTTGGGCTATTCTATATATACAAATGAAAACATTGTAGATGAAACATTGTCTGATGATTTTATTGAAGTAGTCATCGGACAATTAGAGAATAGGAATATTACAATTGATACTGAAATACCTAGAGAAAATCCTGAGCTAATGAGTTTATCTGTTGAATACGAAAAAATAGATACTGAAGAAATGAATAAAACTTTCTTCCAAGGTAAAGGAACAATTATTCCAAAAGGGCAAGGCCTTGTTGAAATAGCTTATGAAGATGAACTAATAAGTATAATTAATGACAAATTAATAAGATATGAATCAAATTATAGCCAAGAAAACCACAAGATCAATTCGGAAGAAGATGCAGTAAAGGTAGCAACTGATTTTTTAAATGAAAACAATGTTCCATTATCGGATATGAAATTGTCATTTGTCAGGGAAAGTGATGGTATTTACGACCTTGAATTCACAAAGTTTTATGGAGATTATTATTTAGAGTCTACCTTTACAAATATTAAGGTGGATTCTACAGGAGTAAAGAGATTTGAAAGGAATTGGTTAAATACAATAGAGATTGGGGAAAAGGCAATAGAAATTACTTCAGCTCCTAAATCCTTATTGGCAGTCTTGGGGAAAGAAGAAGTCCAAGGAAAAACTATAAAAGACATTTCCATTTGCTACTATTTCGATCCTGGCAAACACGGTTATAATGAAAACCCAGGTGAAGTGCGGCAAGGGACTACAATACCTGCTTGGAGAATTCAATTTAATGATGGGTACAAATTATTTGTAGATAATTATTAGAAGGATATATTCCTTCTTTTTTTATGAAGATTCATATATAATGATAAATATAGTCAAAAAAATGGAGGAAAGCAGATGCCAATTAAGTTTTGTTCCCTTTCAAGTGGTAGTAGTGGGAATTGTCAGTATATTGAGTGCAATAATACGAAAATTTTAATAGATGCTGGATTTAGTGGAAAGAGAGTAGAGGAACTGCTTTCATCAATAGATGTTAGCCCAAAATCAATAGATGGAATACTAGTTACACATGAACATATTGATCACACTTTAGGAGTAGGAGTTTTATCTAGGAGATATGATATTCCAATATTTGCAAATTCTAATACATGGGTTGGCATGGAACCTATAATTAAATCTATTAAGGAAAAGAACACTAAAGTTTTTAAAACCAATAGTGTTTTTGATTTTAAAGATTTGTCTATATATCCTATAAATGTTTCTCATGATGCTATAGAACCAGTTGGTTACATTATATACTATAAACAAATCAAACTTAGCATCATAACAGATACTGGTTGGATACCTGATAATATACGAAATGAAATCAAAAACTCTAACCTTTACTTTATGGAATCCAATCATGATGAAAGGATGTTAAGAGAAGGAAGCTATCCTTGGCCTTTAAAGAAAAGAATTATGAGTAGTCATGGACATTTATCAAATATGGACGCAGGAGAAATTTTGGCTGATGTCTTATGTGGGAATGAGGAGATTGTTATATTAGCACATTTAAGTCAAGACAATAATTTGCCGGACCTGGCTTACAATACAGTAAGAGAGTGTATAATAAGCCAAGGAATAGACACATCTCATGATGTAAACTTAAGTTTATCACATAGAGACAGAGCTAGTAATATTTATATTATAGACTAGGAGGACAGGTAATGATGGATAATAACAATTATAATAATTACAACAATAGTTATAATAGACCACCAAAGAGAAGGAGCTTTTTCTCATATATTATTGTTGCTATTATAGCAGGTATTGTGGGGGGAGTTATATCTGTTTATATTGCTCCAACTTATCTCTATGGTAATATTATTCCTATGCCTGAGATTTTTTCAACTAAACCAGCAATAGTAAATGAAATAATTATAAACCCAACTGATGAAATAAATACAACAGCAGCAGTTGCAAGAAAGGCTACAAGTTCAGTTGTGGGAATTACATCTGTACAAATGCAGCGAGAATTCTTTTGGACTAGACCAGTGGAAGGTGTAGGATCAGGAGTTGTTGTAAATAGTAATGGATATATACTTACAAATGCCCATGTAATTGGCAATGGTGAAGCTAAAGAAATCAAAGTATTATTTGAAAGTGGAGATGAGTTTGCTGGAAAAGTATTATGGGTTGATTCAGCATTAGATTTAGCAGTATTAAAAGTTAATGCTAGCAATTTATCCTATGCTAGATTAGGAAATTCTGATGTTTTGGAAGTAGGAGAATTGGCAATAGCTATTGGTAATCCACTTGGATTGGATTTTCAAAGATCTGTGACTTCTGGAGTTATTTCAGGGCTACATAGATCAATACAAGTAGATCAATTCAATATGATGGAAGATTTAATACAAACTGATGCATCTATTAATCCAGGAAATAGTGGTGGGCCACTTTTAAATGGTAAAGGTGAAGTAATAGGTATAAATACAGCAAAGGTACAAAGTGGTGAAGGATTAGGATTCTCTATACCTATAAATACAGTAAAACCTATAATAGAAGAAGTAGTAGAACAAGGTGGCTTCAAGAATGTATATATAGGATTTACTGGAACAGAAGTAGAAGTATATGAAAGACAATTTGGTGTTGATTTAAATACTGACAGTGGTCTAATTATATTGGAAGTAGTACCAGGCTCACCAGCAGAAAAGGCAGGATTAAAACCACTAGATATAATTTTAGCAATTGATGACCAAATAATTGATAATATGGCTGATTTGAGAAAAATATTATATGATTACAGAATTGGTGATAGTGCTATTTTAAAAGTTAATAGAGAGGGAATTATTAAAGAAGCAAAGATTACTTTTATTGAATTTTAATACTAGGAGGCAAAATGAAGATATTATTAACTAATGATGATGGAATAATGGCTGATGGAATATATATTCTTGCTAAGGAACTTGAAAAGGAACATGACATTACAATTGTAGCACCTGAAACACAAAAAAGTGCTCAAAGTCATGCAATAACCCTCCATCGTCCTTTAATTATAAAGGAAGTAAAATTAAATGGTTTAAAATCAAAAGCATATAGTATATCTGGAACTCCTGCAGATTGTGTAAGAGCAGGAATAGAAGCTATTGTAGATGATAAAGTTGATTTGGTTATGTCTGGAATCAACCTTGGTTTAAATTCAGGTATGGACATATTATATTCAGGCACGGTTTCTGCAGCAGTAGAAGCAAATATATATGGAATTCCTTCAATAGCAATATCAGCAGAATATATGAAAGGAATAGCTAATTACAATATAAGTGCTAAATATGCCTTAAAGGTTTTAGAAAAAACAGCTTCAAAATTGTTAAAGACCAATATAGTCTTAAACTTAAATACACCCTATGATTTAAATGATGTAAATAAAGAACTAAAGTTAAGCTCTATAGGTGGGCCAATATTGGATTATTATTTTATAGAAGATACAGAAAATGGAGAGAAGGCTCTTACATTAAAGGGCAGAAAAAAAGCCGAGCTAGTAGAAGGTACAGATAGATACTTTTTAGCAAAAGGCTATGCTACCATAACTCCACTAAAATATGATTTGACAAATTATGATTTATTAAAATCTTGTGAAGATTGGTTAAGATAGTTTTCCTTTATACTAATTGGGTAACAATAAGTTGTAAGTTAGAGATAATATAAATTGATATAAAGGAGAATGATTATGGATAGAAGAGAAGGCTTAGTAACAATGGGTGGTCAACCAATAACTTTATATGGAAAAGAAATAAAGGTTGGGGACAAAGCTCCTGACTTTACAGTTTTAACAACTGATTCCAAACCATATACTTTGGGAGACTCTGGAGATAGTGTAAAAATTATAAGTGTTGTTCCATCATTAGATACAGGAGTATGTGAATTACAGACAATTAATTTCAACGAGACAGCAGCAGAACTTGGTGATGTTATAATCCTTACAATATCTGTAGATTTACCATTTGCACAAAAGAGATTCTGTGGTGCTAATGGAATAGATAAGGTAATTACTTTATCAGATCATAAGGATTTATCCTTTGGATTAAATTATGGTTTTGTAATGGAAGAAAAGCGATTATTAGCAAGAGGCGTAGTTGTTCTTGATAAGGATAATACAGTAAAATATGTTGAATATGTAAAAAATGTAAGTGATCATCCTGATTACGACAAGGTTATAGAAGAAGCAAAGAAACTAATATAGAAAGACAGTTTATACCCATTAGAAAGGGCACAGGGCAATTCACAATTAAAAACATGAACCAGAGATTCTTCAACTTAGCTTTAGAATGACAGGCAACCGGAGGTCCCTAATACACCGTAGATGTCATTCCGAGCTTGTCGAGGAATCTTTTATTTTGAGCCTAAAGCGCCGCCCTAAAAATTGTGAATTGTGAACTGTAAATTGGAGAGTTTATGAATATTAGAATAATAGCAGTAGGAAAAATAAAAGAAAAATACATACAAGAAGGAATAAAAGAATACTCAAAGAGATTATCTAAATACTGTTCTCTTGAAATCATAGAAGTTGATGATGAAAAAGCTCCTGAAAATTTATCAGATAAAGAGATTGATATTATCAAACAAAAAGAAGGAGAAAGAATATTATCTAAAATACCTCAAAATTCTTATATTATTTCCCTGGAAATACAAGAAAAAGAAATTTCCTCGGAAGAATTGTCGAATAAATTAAATAATCTAATGATAGAAGGCAGCAGCAATATTACATTTATTATAGGTGGCTCCTTAGGATTATCAGATACAGTAAGTAGTAAAAGTAATTTCAAACTATCCTTTTCAAAAATGACATTTCCTCATCAACTTATGAGAATGATATTACTGGAGCAAATATATAGATCCTGGCGAATAATCAAAAATGAACCCTACCACAAATGACCTTCATGGTATGAGTACAAACTGTCCCTAGCGCTTTCATAAATTCAAGGCTCCTCATAGAGGAGCTCTTTTTAGTAACATGGATCTTTCTTCTTCATATAATGTATTAGACAGCATGTTTAAGCATCTTTGGAAATTTTCAAAAGAAAACATATAAATGAGGAGGAAAAATACGTGATAGATTTAAATTTATTACAACAAATAGAATGTGAATTAGGAATTGATTATACTGATGTTGAAGGCCCTGGAGATTTCTCACTACCATTTGCATTTGAATTAGATTTAAATGCATCTAATTTAACACCAGGTCCTGGTGAAAACCAAAGATTCTGCTATAATATTACTGGCGAAGCACCTATTGGTAGCGGTAGTGAATTTAGGGACTTAAGTCATTTTGTATTTAGTATTTGTCCAGGTATAACAGAAGACCAACTTAGAAATGTTACAGTGTTTATAGACGGTGTAGAGCAAGATGTAGAAATTGGAGATAATGTTGAAATATTCAATCCACCTGCTACAGATCCACCAACAGGATGCCCTGGACTTAAATTTGATTTTGGCCTAAATAAAATTGGTGGAGAAATGACTGTTTGCTACGAGCTTAATGAAGTATTCCCAATAGGACCAGTTCCTGTATGTATATTTGGAGCTTCTGAAACAAGAAGTGGCTTAAGTATTTGTGGTCCAATATGTAATGGCGAACCAGTTGACCAAACATGTCCAGCGGAAGCATTCATAAGAGCTGATGTTTGTGCACCAGTAGACATTACACCATTTGTAAATCCAGGTGAAACCACTACTTTCTGTTGTGGATCTCCTGATATAGATATTGTTACACCTGAGACCCCAGTGACTTGTATAGGAACAAGCAGTATTAGAATAATAATCAATCAGGAAATCTGTGTAAGAGTTCCGGTTGAAATAGGTGTAACACCTGATGTTCAAGATGCTTTAATTAGTAATGCTATATTAGTAGAAAATTGTGACGACTGTATTGAAGTTAATGGAAGTGGTGGCAATAGTGTTATAGGCTAAAACCTGAAGCCATAAGGAGGTTGAGCATGAGTCATTTAGATATGATTACTAATCCGCAGACATGTGAATCAGTTGCTTGTGTCCCAATGAAGGTAAGTACTCCCATTGACATAAAGCCATTTGTAAGAAAACTTCCTATATCAGCATGCATCTGCGATGAACCCGAACTAACTCCAGGACCTTGCGGAAATTTTATCTTAACTCAGAAGATTTGCTTTGAGATTCCTATGGAAATTGGAGTAATGACCAAAATTGGCGATCCATTAGTCAATGTAAAACACAAGCCTCATAAGAAAAAATATTGTCATCGGAATATACCGAATATAATTTATTAAAGATTAAGGGTCTGTCTTAAAATAGAAATTACTTCCTATTTTGAGGCAGACCCCTTTAAATTTTATGCTTTTAATATATTATCTATTTAATCTTATTTAGGAAACCATTTATGCTATCATAATAGTCAATTCTGATTCTTTTTAAGCCATATATGCCTTGGGTTTCGTATGCTTTGCCATAAGACGTCTTTACTGCAGTATTATATCCTAATTCCTTTAAAGTTTGTACTGCATAATTAGTTACATTTCCAAATGGATAACAAAAATGTCTTACATTTTCCCCTGTTATATTTTCTAATAGTTCTTTTGATTCTTTATATTCATTTAATAGAGTTGAATTATTAATATATTTTGCACTTTTATGTGATACAGTATGACTTCCTATTTCTATACCTTCTCTATGTATGTTTCTTAATTGTTCAGTTCTGTCTCCTATATAAGAAGTAACCATATAAAATGTTCCTGTCATTCCTCTATTGGTTAATTCTTTCCATATAAAATCATAATAAGAATTATAGCCATCGTCAAAGGATAAGACAATAGGCTTCTCTGCCAAAGGAACATCATTTATCCAGTGTTGGTATACTTGTTCCATAGTAACAGTATTATAGCCATTTTGCTTTAAGGCATCTAATTGTTTACAAAAATTTTCCTTACTCACATATAAACCTGAAGGACCATTTTGTGGTAAGGTGTCTACTTGGTGATACATTAAAATTGGAATACTGGTTCTTTTTACATATGTAGGTCTTTCAGGAAAAATTATTTCTCTCATCTTAATTTCATTAACTTCTTCTATAGTCAATTCCTTATTAGGATTTATATTACCATTTTCATCTATTTTCAATATTCCTTCACTATATAATTTCAAAATATTAAAATTCGAAGTATCATTAATTACAGACCTATAATACTGGTAGTTATCATATGTTAAAACTATATTCTCTCCTAATTCATCTGCTAATTCTTTTATAGTCATTGTTTCTGGTAGTGTGGGTACTTCTAATACTTCCGTAGCATTAACCTTAATAGCTGTAAAAGTCAATAATAGAACAAATAGTGTTAAAATAAATTTTCTGCTAGTCCTCATTCTTTTCTCCTTTTATATATAATATTTTACATTATAGCATAAGAAAACACATATTTAAACAAAGAATACAGTGCTTGTAGACTTTACATAAGCTAAAGGGTAATTCATTTAAGAACTACCCTTTTAAATTTAAGCTTTTAATATTAAATCATCTACTTTAACACCTAAAGCATCAGCAATATAAACAACCTTACTAAAGGATGGATTTTTCTTGTCGCCCCTTTCAAGCTCTTCTAAATAGCTTTTAGATATTTTAGTGAATTTTGACAGATCCAAGGTTGTATACCCTTTAGAATTCCTTAATTCTCTAATCTTAATACCATTTAACATAGAAGTCCCCCCTTGAGATTAACAGCCCTATATTAAATATATGATTCATTTAATAATTATATTGTAATATTCAAATATATATTTTAAGTAAATTCTATGTTAAATAAACAGATTAAGCCAATATAAGCTGTAATAATTAATTTAGTTTACATGTCTAGAATATTTATATCAGGTAAATAATATAAATAAATAAGAACTATTATAAATTAGTAAATATGGACTAATTTGTATAAAAGAGTCAAAAATAAACAATAATATTATTAAATGCCTACCATAATACTACAAAAAAATATGGGAAAAATTGATATATTTTATTAAATAGGGAGACTTTGATTCATGTGCTATTAAGTGGGCGCCTGGCACATGATGAGTCAATGGCGCAACCGACCCAATTTATAATAATTTATAAATTGGGTTTTGTATTTTTAAAATGAAAACGGAAGTGATATTTTGTTTTTTATTAGAAATAAAAATGAAGAATCACAAATAATATTTGTGTATAGGTATTTATCCTTATTTATTACATCTATGTTTTATTTGCTAGGCCATCCTGAACATAATATCACTAGAAAGTTATTTATCATATTGTGTATTAGTATATCTGCCATGATTTTATCATATTTATATCCTAACTATGAAAATTCAAAAAAGGATATAAAGGTTCTATTAATTATAGAAACAATAGGAAATGTGATATTACTTATACCTTCAGGTGGGATAAATAGTCCCTTTATTTGGTACACACTTAATACAATATTAATAAGTTCAATATATTTAAAAAGTAGAAACTGCTGGTTCAACTTTTTTGCATATTTAATTAGTTATTTGATTATACTAAAATTTGGAAGCAAATTAGGAATAAATGAAATGATCATACAGAAGGAACAGACCAATTTGCTATTGAGCTTCTTAATGATAATAGTTGCTATACAAATAATTGGCATATATATAAAAAAAAGCAAGCTAGAAAGGGAAAGGCTTGAGAAATCAAACAATCAGCTTGAATTAGAAAATAGATTAAAGAAGGAAACCATAGACCATATAAAAAACCTTTATCAATCAGTTAACATATTAGCTAATCAAGGTAATAAAGAAGGTATTATAAACTTCTCTTTTGAGCATATATTAAAAATTACAAAAGCAAAGACAGTATTTTATTTTGATATTACAGAAAATACAAACAAAATGTATTCCTTTGGAGATAAGAATTTAATAGATAATGTTGAAATCAAGATAGATAGTAATTTAGAAGATATGTTACAAAAAAATGATTTTACAGAATTAAATGTTTTAAATACAAGTTTTATTATTGTTCCAATTAGAACCAATTACTCTGATTATGGGATACTTGGTTTAGAGTCAACATATAGTAAGGAAAGTCTAGTTTATCAGAATGATATTTACCAACTCAATTTCTTATCTGAACTAATATCTACTGCTTTTGAAAGATTAACATTAGAAGAGGTAAATGAAAGGCTTTTAATATCTGATGAACAAAATAGGATAGCAAATGAAATTCATGATAGTATTCTCCAAAAGCTATTTAGTATGTCCTGTGGGATTTATTCTATTATAAAGAAGTTAAATACATATACCACTGAAGAAATACATAATGACCTAAATCTAATAAGAAATACAACAGACACAGTAATGAAAGAACTAAGAGAAAAAATATATGGACTTAGCTGGGAAAAGTCAGGTTCAAATAGCTTTAGTTTAGATGTAAAGAGATATATAGATGATATGAAAAAATTAAATAATATTAATATCCCCTTTACTGTACTAGGCAATATTAAAACATTATCAATAAGTCAAAAAAAAGCCCTTTATAGAATAATTTGTGAAGGCTTAAGCAATGGGGTACGTCATGGGGAAGCCAATAATATAGAAATCATACTAAATATAGATAAGGAAAGCACTTATCTTAGTATTAAAGATAATGGGAAAGGATTTAACTTAAACCAAGCTTTAGAAAAGAAGACAAGAGGATTAGGTTTACAAAATTTATATCAGTTAACAGAATCATTACATGGTGAAATTCATATAAATAGTGAAATAGGAAAAGGCACTACAATAGAAATTATTATGCCTAATTATTTAGAGTTAGCAAAAGGGGAGGCCGCTATATGAAAATATTAATTGTGGATGATCACCCATTGGTTAGAAAGGGTGTATTATCAACTCTATCATTTGAAAAAGACATTGAGAAAATAATGGAGGCATCTAATATTAATGAAGGGATGTCACTATTAAGAAAAGAAAGACCAGATTTAGTAATTGTAGATTTATATTTAGGTGATGAGGATGGGCTTGAGATTATAGAAAGAGCAAGGAAGAATAAATTTGATACAAAGTTTTTAGTTTTAACTTCATCCTTAAAAAAGGAGGATTTTAATAGAGCGGAAGAGTTTGGAGTAGATGGCTATATACTTAAAGAAGCTTTTGTAGAGGATATTTTATATGCCATTCATGTGGTTATGAGAGGGCAAAGATTTGTAGATCCTGAAATACTAAAGTATAGTCCTTCAAACAATATAATGGATAATCATTTATCTGAATTGACACGAAGAGAAAGGGATGTACTTGCTGTATTGGCCAAAGGGATGAGCAATCAGCAAATAGCAGATGAACTATTTATATCAGAACACACCGTAAAGAAACATGTTAGCAGTATATTGTCAAAGCTTGAACTAGAACATAGAACTCAAGCAGCATTATTAGTAAATGATAGAATGTATTTTTAGGTAAGGGGTGTGATTAAATTGCGTAGTAGAAAAAAACCAAGGAAATATGTTGGCAAGAAATCTATAGTATATATGACACTTATTATGACAATAGGTGCAATGGGCGTTGGCTATGCAGCATGGAGTAGTGGATTGACTATAGATACTAAAATTACAACTGGGGAGCTAATAAACGGTTTTATTGTAAATCAAAGAGACTTAAAATTAGATGATTCCAAAAGCTTAAGTATGGAAGTTGTTGATGATACTACACTAAAAATAGTAGCCGATATTTACCCAACCTTTGACGAGGACTTTCCTATAGTAGTAGTAAATAAGGGAACTATTCCTGCAAAATTAACAGAACTAAGAATCGAAGACGAAAAAGAAATATCGAAGCCACAAGATATACCAGTTAGTAAAAATAGATACACAACCAGTAACTTTAGTAGCAATAATAGTGATATAAATATGAATATATTAATTGATCCTGAAGATGAAGTTAAGGCTTTTGCTATAAATATATCTGCAATTGATACTGAATCTGAAAATAAAAACACATCAGAAACTTATTCTGTAAGAAATAATAAGCAAGGCTTAAATGATGATGGAGGAGAAATTGGAAGATTAAGAAACAAGATTAACCAAATTAAGAATGATATTAGTGATTTGGAAGATGAAATTGAAGAATATGATAAAGAAGAGAATTTTGATTTTAATTATAAGATGTTAATCGAACAAGGTTTGTAATTATCATTAAACCATCTTTGATGATGTGGGGGTAAAGATATGAAGAAAAAAACTATAATAATTAGTTTAGTTATAGCATTGGCGCTAGTATCAGGTGGATATGGAATATGGACTGAAAACCTCAATGTAAAAGGTGATATAACTGTAGTACCAGATCCTGATGTTTTAGCTGGAATGAAATCAGATCTAGAAGACTTAGAATCAGAATTGGAATCAGCTGAAGCAGATTTAGATTACGCTCTTGAGCAGCAAAGGCTGGAAGAAGAAAGACTACTGGCTGAGTTACAAGCACAGCTTGAAGCGGAAAAAATAGCAGAGGAACAAAGACTAGCAGAGGAACAAAAAAATCGAGAAGAACAAAATGATGAACAGGAAGAGCCTGAAGGTGGAAAGCCAAAAGCAGATGATCCAAAAGCCGAAGAACCAAAAGCCGAAGAGCCAAAAGCAGAAGAACCAAAAGCAGAAGAACCAAAAGCAGAAGAACCAAAAGCAGAAGAGCCAAAAGCAGAAGAACCAAAAGCAGAAGAACCTAAAGCAGAAGAGCCAAATGCAGAAGAACCAAAAGCAGAAGAACCAAAAGCAGAAGAGCCAAAAGCAGAAGAACCAAAAGCAGAA
>JAQVYQ010000039.1 GCA_028708575.1 Tissierellia bacterium | reverse complement strand
ACCCCTTTTATCATAAGTAAGTATATTGGCACAGACATATTTACAAAAGGTTTTATCTTAACATAATGTGAAATGATAAAAAGGAACCGACCCCTTTTATCATTTTCACAAAACAAGAAATGATATATGGAAAGTTTGCAAGGTTAAATTAGACCCCAGGATTTGCAAGACTAAAATAGACTGTTTTTGAAAAAGGGGTCTAATTTAGTTTTGCAATTAACTTATCTAATAAGAATATATTAGATCAATCAAATTTGCTTGCACAATATGTAACTTAATGGTATAATTATTGTTTGAAAAGACGAAAATTTTTATAAAATTTTCTCCTTGCTCTATTTCAAGAAATAGAGCCGATAGTCCATAGGGAGGTGAAATAATGAGAAAATACGAAGCTATGTTTATCTTTGCACCAGCTTTAGAAGAAGAAAAAAGAAGTCAGCTATTTAATAGATTTAAAGGTATTATTGAAGAGAATGGTTCTGTAACTACAGTTGATGAGTGGGGACTTAGAAAATTAGCATATCTTATCGATGATATTGGTGAAGGATACTATGTGTTAGTTAATTTCCAATCTACACCAGAAGTAGTTAAGGAAATGGATAGGGTTGCTAGAATTTCTGACGGCATTATGAGACATATGATCATTAGAGAAGAAGAATAATCTAAGGGATGGTGTTTTTATGAATAATGTTGTACTAATTGGAAGATTAACAAAGGATCCAGAGCTAAGATATATACCTTCAGGCACAGCTGTTACTAGATTTAGATTAGCTGTCGACAAAGGTTTATCTAAAGAAAAAAAACAAGAGTTGGAATCTAGAAATCAGCCAACAGCTGACTTTATAAGTATCGTAGTATGGGGAAAAACTGCAGAAAATTGTGCTAATTATTTAGCCAAGGGCAGATTAGTTGGAGTTCAAGGACGTATTCAAACTGGAAGCTATGATGCAAATGATGGTACGAAAAGATTTACTGTTGAAGTTATAGCAAATCAAGTTGAATTCCTTGAATGGGGAGATAACCAAAATAGATCTTCTGGAGGATATGGAGGATCTATGAATGATTCTTCAAACGATTTTCCGGATGTTGAAGGTTTCCATCCTATAGATAACGACGATATTCCATTCTAAAGAAGGAGGGAAAACATGGAAAGAAGATATAAACCAAGAAAAAGAGTTTGTGCATTTTGTGCTGACAAATCAAAGTCAATTGACTATAAAGAAATAAATAAGCTTAAAAAATTTGTTACTGAAAGAGGGAAAATTCTTCCAAGAAGGATCTCTGGTAACTGCTCTAAGCATCAAAGAGAACTAACAATAGCAATTAAACGTGCAAGACAAGTAGCACTACTTCCATACACTGCAGAATAAGAGAGGATTTTCCTCTCTTTTTTATTACCCTAACCAAATTTGTAGTGATTTTCTAATGCAAGGAATTCCTTGCGCAACCAGCCTAATGTTCATAAAATTGCTTAATATACGGCAATACATACTTAATTTTTTAATTTGCCGTTTTTTGTTTGACTATTTTTCTATTACTTTATATTATAATAACAAGACCTTTTAGCAAATTTAGAGTATAATGAAAACAATATATATTTATTATTGTAGTAGGAGAGGTGAGAAATTTGGATGATGATAATTTCAAGGATGATATATTGGAGACTGTAGGAATAATAGGATTTATGGTTGTCTATGCTTTATTAGCAATACATAGCTTTCCATTATTATTATTTTTATTTCCAGCTCCTTTTATATATATAGGAGTCAAGAAAGATTTAAAAATTGCTATTGGAGGCATAACTATTGTATCTTTACTTGTAGGATTAATGGCAGATACATATAGTGGGATAGTACTCTTTGAACTATTTATGCCATTGTCATTAGTGATAATCTATGAAATTACAAATAGAAAAAAATCTACTGAAGTATTGCTCTATTCAACAGTTGTATTTTTTATTTCTTGCTTGCTTTTATACGGATTGATACAGGATATAACTGGAGCTAGTATCATAACTCAAATGGAGGAAAGTTTCAGAGAAATAGTAAATGTTCAAGTTGAGATGTTTAGAGAAAGTGGACTTACAAATTATGAATTATCGAGAACAAGGGACCAATTAAAAAATACATATAGCTATATAGTATCTATATTACCAGCCATACTCATTATTCTATCCATGTTTGCAAGCTATATTAACTATTATGCTTCTGCAATAGCTTTAAGACGTTCAGGTATTGGAATAGCTTCAATTCCTAATTTTTCAAGGTTCAAACTACCTAGCACTATAATACCAGGTATTGTAGTAATTTTTGTAGCCTTAAGTTTAGCTAAGGGTTTGGATATACCGAAATTTGATGCCATAGTACTAAATATTATAGTTTTCACATGGTTTATTTTTTCCGTACAAGGTCTTTCAGTTATAGATTACTTTATGATTAATCGCAAATTTAAAACAATTATACGAATAATAATAATTATATTGATTGCTTTTATTATTCCAGTAGGAAGCATATTATCTTTAATAGGATTTATTGATGCAATATTCGATTTTAGGAAGTTAAATAAAAATAAATTCTAAAAAGGGGGTTATTATGAAAAATAAAAAATTATACAAATGGTCTGATACCCACACATATTTAATAGTCATAGCAATACTTGTCATAATTATTGCTTTTTATCAACCTATTATAGCTATAATAGGAGCAATAATTTTTTTGTATTTAATTTATTATGCTATTAAAAGCAATTACGAGAAGAATAAAGAATTCACACAATATATTGAAGAATTAACAGATAAATTTGATTCGGCAACAAAACACGCCATATTTAATATGCCATTTCCTCTTGTTTTAGTTGATGAAATTGGATCTATTAAATGGTATAATACCCCATTTTTGGATATGTTGTTAGAGAAAGAGATATTAAATGAAAGATTGTATGAATTAATACCAGATTTGGAATTAGAGGACATTTTAGAAACAGATGAAGATAATCCAATAGATATAAGATATGGTGATAAGTTTTACAAAATATATATTAATTTTGTAGAAACTAAAAAAAATAATATAACAACCAAGACCATAATGCTTTATTGGGTTGATAATACTGATTATGTAATCCTAGATGAGATAAATCAAAATGAGAAGACAATAGTAGGATTAGTATATGTTGATAATTATGATGATGTAAAAAATAGTACACCTGATATAAACAGACCCCTAGTACTAGCAGAAATCGATAAAAATGTAAATGCCTATTTTTCAGAATATCACGGAATTGTAAGAAGATATGGTAATGATAAATACTTGGTTTTGACAAATAATGAAGCCCTGGAAGATATTGAGGCGCGAAAATTCGATTTGTTGGATATAATGAGGGAACTAAGTATAGGTAACACTATTCCAATAACATTAAGTATTGGAATGAGTTCTACAGGCGATAGCCTTGATGAGTTTTATGATAATGCCAAGGCTTCAGTAGATATTGCCTTAGGTAGAGGAGGAGACCAAGCTGTATTAAAAACAGGGAATACTTTTGAATTCTTTGGTGGTAAATCAAAAGCCATGGAGAAGAGAAATAAGGTTAAGGCAAGGGTTATTGGTTATGCACTTAGACAGTTAATAGATCAAGCCGAAGAAGTTTTTGTAATGGGTCATAGAAATCCTGATATGGATTCAATAGGTTCTGGCATTGGAGTAATGCGGGCAGTTAATAATAGAGACAAGGATGGATATCTAATACTAAATGGAGAGAATCCATCAATAAAAAACTTAATGGATAGGCTAAAAGAGCAGCAGCCAGAGTTAGCAGACAGAATAATAACCTCTGAAGAAGCTGAAAAGATTATGGATGATGACTCACTTTTGATATTAGTAGATAATCACAAACCAAGTTTCACTGAAGCTCCGGAACTATTAGAACTTACGGATAAAGTAGTAGTTATAGATCATCATAGAAGAGGAGCAGAGTTTATTGATGAACCAGTTCTTATATACCTAGAGCCCTATGCTTCATCTACAAGTGAATTAGTTACAGAAGTCTTAACATATATGAGTGAAGATACAAATCTTACTAAATTTGAGGCAGAAGCACTACTGGCAGGAATTACAGTAGATACAAAGAACTTCTCATTTCAAACTGGAGTTAGAACATTTGAAGCAGCATCAATCTTAAGAAGGGCTGGTGCAGATACTACTGTTGTTAAGAAGTTATTTAGGGATGATATAAATACATTTGTTAACAGAGCTGAGGTTATAAGATCTGCTAAACTTGTATTTGATATGATAGCCATTGGAAGATTAGAAGAGGAAATGGATGATTCCTTACTAATAGCAGCTCAGGCTGCAAATGAACTATTAGATATAAATAATGTAGAAGCTTCTTTTGTTTTAATTAATTCAAATTCAAAGGTTCATATTTCAGGCAGATCTATAGGCAATATTAATGTACAAATAATATTGGAAAAATTAGGCGGTGGCGGACACTTAACAAGTGCAGGAACCCAACTAAGTGGAGTAACTATGGATGAAGCCGAAGAACTTCTAAAAAATAATATTAAGGACTACTTAAAGGAAGGAGAATAGACATGAAAGTAATATTGTTAAAGGACGTTAAAGGATTAGGGAAAGAAGGAGATTTAGTAAACGCAAAAGACGGATATGCTAGAAACTTTTTATTTCCAAAAAACTTAGCAATAGAAGCAACGAATTCTAATCTAAGAAAATTAGAGGAAAAGAAAGCAATAGAAGATGCAAAAATAGAAAAAGATAAAAAAGAGGCATTAGAATTAAAGAATAAAATTGAAAATACAAGTGTAAAAATAATTGCAAAAGGTGGGACTGGTGGCAGATTATTTGGATCTATAACATCTGCTGATATAGCAGAAGAACTAAAAAAACAGCATAAAATAAATATAGATAAGAAAAAAATTGACTTAAAAGACAATATAAGAACTCAAGGAACAACTGAAGTTGAAATTAAGCTATATACAGAGGTTTCTGCAAAACTTAAGGTTAATATCCAAGTAGAATAGGAGTGTCCTAATATGGAAGAGTTTATAGGTCGTATACCACCTCATAGTGTAGAAGCTGAGCAGTCTGTAATAGGTGCTATGATAGTAAATAAAGAAGCAATAAATACTGCTTTAGAAATGATAAGACCAGATGATTTCTATAAGGAAGCTAATAAGGAAATATATGAAGCTATTAAAGTGCTTTTTAATAAAAATGAACCTGTTGATATAATAACATTATCAGAAGAACTTAAGAGAAGGGGAACTCTAGAGAATATTGGAGGCATAACATACCTAGCTAATTTATCTAGCAGTGTTGCAACAACAGCAAATATTGGATATTATTGCAAAATAGTAGAAAATAAATCCATTCTAAGAAAGTTAATTAAATCAAGTGATGGTATTATGACCATTGCATATGAAGATACAGAGGAAGTAAATGCAATAATTGAAAAAGCAGAAAAGAATATTTTCGATATAACCCAAGGACGTCATAGACAAGGATTTGCTCCTATTAATGAAGTTCTCTTAAGTAGTTTTGCTCAAATTGAAGAAAGAGCTGCAAACAAAGGGAAACTTACTGGTCTTACAACTGGGTTTACTGATCTTGATAATAAATTATCTGGCTTACAAAATTCTGATTTAATATTACTTGCAGCAAGACCTTCCATGGGGAAAACAGCTCTTGGAATAAATATAGCTACTAATAGTGCTTTAAAAGCAGATGCAAAAGTTGCGCTTTTTTCATTGGAGATGTCAAAAGAACAATTGGCACAGAGAATTATTAGTTCAACTGCCCATGTAGATTTACAGAAGATAATAAGTGGAAATCTTGTGGATGATGAATGGATACAAATCGTAAATTCAATGGGACCACTATCCCAGATTGGAATATATATAGATGATACAGCAGGTATATCTCTTACAGAGATGAAGGCAAAATGCAGGAAGTTGAAAATCGAAAAGGGATTAGATCTTGTGGTTGTTGACTATTTACAATTGATGACTATTGAAGGACACCCTGAGAGTAGACAACAGGAGATTTCTGCAATTTCTAGAGGATTAAAGGGACTAGCCAAGGAAATGGAATGCCCAGTACTTGCATTGTCTCAGCTTTCACGTGCACCTGAATTAAGAGCAGATCATAGACCAGTTCTATCTGACTTAAGAGAATCAGGAGCAATAGAACAAGATGCAGACGTTGTAATGTTTTTATATAGAGATGAATATTATAACAAGGATACTGAAAAGGTAAATATTGGTGAAATAATTATAGCTAAACACAGAAATGGGCCAACTGGCACTGTTGAACTTACATGGAAAGGTGAATATACTAAGTATTTTAATAAAGAAAATTATTTATCAAACTAATAAACTAACTTTATTTAAAATAGGAGCCGCAGATTATGACAATAGAAATCCGTTCACTATTTCAGACTTGAAAAATTCTACAGCTCATTCCGATGAAAAATCCTGCATCTTTCAAACTCGCTACGCTCAAACAGTGCAAGCCGCTTAACGGATTTTCATCTCCATTCGCTAAGAATTTTTCTCAAGTCTTCAAATGTTCACTCTATTTCTATTATCATAATCTGTTTATTGTATTAATAATCTGTTTTGAGTTATAATATAAATCACTTCGGAAGGAATCTTCCGAAGTTTCTGTACTAGGAGGTTTTTTATGGAGATAAAAGGGCCTAGAATAACGATAAGACCATTATCATTAGGAGATGTTTATTTAATGAGAGAGTGGGGGTTACACCCTAGTCCACTACTTGATGATTATAACTTCCCTACATTAAGTGATAAAGGTATTGAAAGATGGTATAAGCAAAAAACGAAAAGTTTCAAAAATAAATATTATGCAATATTTAATGAAGAAAAAAAGCTTATTGGTTATATGGGGATTAAGAATATTAGAAGAATAAGAAAAGATTCTATACTAGGACTTGTATTTGACCCTAATTATGTAAGCAAAGGATATGGCACAGAAACACTTAAATCATTTTTATTTTATTATTTTACTAAAATGGGCATGAAAAGAATGTATCTTGAAGTTTCAGAGTTTAATAAAAGAGCTTATAAACTGTATGAAAATATGGGGTTTGTAAAGATAGAATATTATATAGATTACTTTTTTGATCAAGAGTTAGATTTAACTAACCCTTACTTTGTAAAAGAACAATCTTCTTTTGTAATAAAGAATAAAAAGATATATAATTATATTTACAAAATGAGATTAGAAAAGGAAGATTTTTTTGGAAGAATTAGGATTCGAGAACATGAGCTTCAAATTAGAAACACCTGATATGGATCTGGGAAACACTCCCATTGAAAATATATTTATTAATGATTATATGCCTATGGCTAATGGAACCTATGTAAAAGTATATCTATTAGGATATAAGTATGCTTATGAGAGAGAAGAAAAATTAGAAGTAACTAATAGTTCAATTTCAAAGCATTTAGATATACCTTTAGAGGATGTACTAAGGGCATGGGATTTTTGGGAAGAAAAAGGCATTATTGTTAAATATGGTACTGATAAAGTCAATTACAGAGTAGAATTCCTTAATTTAAAGCAGCTATTCATAAAGAATAATTATAATGCTTTTAGTCAAAGGGAAGAACCCAAAAAGGAAAACAAATACAACACTCAAGATTTAATTGAAGCCAATCAGATACCTTTAATAAACAATATGTTTAATCAAATAGATTATATAATGAGAAGGCAGACATCTCCATCAGAGAAAAAGATGATATTAGAGTGGATACATGATTACAATATGAATCCTGATGTTATTGAAAAGGCCTTTTTCTATGCAGTTGAACAAAAGGGAATCAGAAAGCTCAACTATGTGGAAGGAATCATTAGGAATTGGTATGATGAAGGCCTAACCAATATAGATGCTATTATAGAGCATTTTAAGGCAACCGATGAAAAATATTATAGATATCAGAAGGTTATGAAAGCCTTAGGTTTACACAATAGGCCTATTAAGAAAGATGAAAAGAAACTAATAGATATTTGGTTTGATGAATATAAGTTTTCAATGGAAATTGTATTAATGGGCTGCGAAACAGATAAAAATCCTAGACCAAGTGTAAGCTATGTAAACGGAACTGTTAAATCTTGGTATGAAAATGGAGTTAAGACAGTTGAGGATATAGAATCCTTGGACAAGCCAACAGTAACTAAAAGACCTACTAATGTTAAGAGTACTCAATATAAAAATACTGGATATAAAAACAGATTTCACAATTTTCAACAAAGATCTGATAAATACTCAGCTGAAGAGCTTGAGAATATAGCCAGAAAGAAAAGAGAATCCTATAATGAGAAGTTAAAAGGAGAGGCTTAACATGAACAATGATATTATGAGGGAAGTCTTCTTAGAATATGAAAAGAAAAGAGATAGGCAAGAAAAAGAAAGAAAAAAAAGAGTTCAATATGTTTATGATAAAATTCCTGAAATTGAGGAAATTGATAAAGATATAATAAAGACTAGCTTATCCATGGCCAAATCTATTTTAGAAAATCCACAAAACTATAAAGATGCAGTTGAAAGTACTAAGAAAAAAATTGAGTCCTTAAAAATGGAAAAGGCAGTTCTATTAACTGAAGACAATATAGCTGCTGATTATATGGATTTAAAATATGATTGCCATAATTGTAAAGATACAGGTTATTTACTCAGTGGAGAGAAATGTTATTGCCTTAAACAGGAATTAGTAAATAGAGCTTATAGAATGTCTAATATAGGAAATTTGCTAAATAAAGAAAACTTTCAAACCTTTAATATAGAAGTGTTCAGCGACAATAAATTCCCAGGAGAAGATTTAACGACTAGGGAAAATATGACTGATATAGTTGGACTAGCAGAAGGATTTATTAGTAATTTTGAAGAAGATAATGGAGAAAATTTATTATTCTATGGCACTACTGGCTTAGGAAAAACATTTTTGTGCAATTGTATTGCCAAAGCCTTACTTGATAAGAATAAAACAGTAATTTATCAAACTGCTTTTACAATATTAGACATATTAGAGAAACGTAAATTTGGAAAGGATTCCAATCAAGTAAATGATTATCAATATAATCTTCTTTTTAGTGCTGATTTATTAATAATAGATGATTTAGGCACTGAGGTGTCAAACGCATTTACAAATGCTGAAATATTTAATATTGTAAATACAAGAATAATATCTGGTAAGAAAACATTAATTTCTACAAATTTAACACCAAAAGAAATTACAGAAATCTATACAGATAGGATTTTTTCAAGAATCTTAGATAAGTTTATACCATTAAAATTCTACGGAAAAGACCTAAGATGGGAATAAAAAAGCTGCAAGAAATTGCAGCTTTTTTTAATATGGACTATATATCAACTGTTGTTATTTGGCCTACATTCTTAAGTTCAAGTCTTTCAATAAGTTTTGTATAAATATCAGGTCCACCTGATGTATATATATTTAATGAACCCTTTTCTTTACTGCTAAGTAATCCCTTTCCTGATAAAATTTCTTTAACTGCCTTCGCTTGTTGATATGCTGGGTTAATAAGATTTAAATCTGGTTCATAACTTAGAAATATATTTTGTACTATTGGGTAATGTGTACAAGCTAATACTAAATTCTTATGATTGCCTTTAGATTTTAAATTGCTAAGATGTGTAGATATAGTTTCTTTAGTTTCTTCATCATCAAATTTACCACCATCAACAAGAGCTGCAAGATTTTTACTTCCTTCACTTATTATATCTATGTCAGGATTTTGTTTAAGTATTAATTTGTTGTATGAAGCTTGATTTACGGTAAATTCTGTTCCTAGTATAGCTACATTATCCAAACCTGTTTTAACAACATAGTCCGCAGTAGGACTTATAATATCAATAATTGGAAATTCATATTTATCTCTATATGAATCAATTAATGTAGATATAGTATTACAAGCAATGGCTACAATCTTGACATCGTTTTCCTTGAAAAAGTCAATCATCTTTAATGTTAATGCAAGGATTTCATCTTTAGATTTGTTTCCATAAGGAACATTTTTATTGTCTCCGAAATATATTATATCTTCGCCTGGCAATAACTCTTGTAATGACTTTACTGTAGTAAGTCCACCAATACCTGAATCAAGTACTCCGATTTTTTTACTCATACTGCACCTCCTAATAAATTTCACAAGCTTATCCTTAAATTAATTATAGCACCTTTTATTCATAAATCAAACCTAGGCAAGTAGCGGAAGGATAAAAGCAACAAGTAGAAGCTATAGTAAATAATAAAAAGAGTTTGACAAATAAAGACCTGATTGTTATACTGTTAGAAATCGGTTTAAAAATTAATAAAAGCAAAGCAAAGAAAAGAAGAGTAAGCAAGTGAAGACTTATACAGAGAGTTCAAGTTGGTGAGATTGGGCACAGGATAGCTGCTGAAGATGGTCTTGGAGTTAGGACATTGAAGTTAAACTTAGATGTCATCGTGTGCACACGTTACAGTGCTAGAGTATTAAGGATTAATCTGGCGTACTCAATAAGGTATATACTGTGAGGTATATATAAACATAGGGTGGTAACACGAAGCTTTCGTCCCTTTGCATTTTTGCAAAGTGATGAAGGCTTTTTTTAAAATCTAATTTTAGTAGGAGCAAGACAAGATTCAATAAGACTATCAATAGGATTAGAAGATGTAGATGATTTAATATATGATTTGGATCAACAAGGGGAGTTTTTCTCCCCTTATAAATAATGACAGAGGGAGTAGGTATATGCGTATAGTTAAATTATTTGAAGAGAAGGAATTTGTTTATTCATTTGAAATATTTCCACCAAAGCCGGTTTATCCTATAGATTCAGTGTATTCTACAATTGATGAACTAAGTAAATTAAAACCTGACTTCATAAGTGTGACATATGGAGCTGGAGGTAGCATTACAAACAATAGAACTGCAGAAATAGCATCTATTATAAAGAATAAGTATTCAATAGAAGCTTTAGCTCATTTAACATGTGTTAATTCCACTAAAGAACAAATAAATCATGTTATAAATGATTTAAAAGAAAAAGGTATAGAAAATATACTTGCCTTAAGAGGAGATATAATTGAAGGTGGGGAACCCTTAGGAATTTTCAAAAATTCACAGGATATAATAAGATTTGCTAAAGCAAATAGTGATTTTGGAATATCTGCAGCTTCTTATCCAGAAGGGCATATGGAAAGCAAAGATAAATCAATAGATGTAGAAATATTGAAACTAAAAGAAGAAGCAGGTGCAGATCATTTCGTATCTCAGGTTTTCTTTGATAATAAGTATTTTTATGAATTATTAAATAAAGCAGAACAAAAGGGAGTAAAATCACCAATACAAGCAGGAGTAATGCCTGTTGTTAATAAGAAACAAATTGAAAGAATAATTTCCCTTAGTGGATGTAGTATACCAGAAAAATTTATTAAGATAATTAATAAATATGAGCATGATAAAGAAGCATTAAGAGATGCTGGAATAGCTTTTGCATTAGATCAAATAGTTGATTTGATTTCTTCAGGGGTTAAAGGGGTCCATCTTTATACTATGAACAATCCTTATATCGCTAAGATAATAACAAATAGTATTAGTTCTATAGCAAATAATGTAAATAGTAAGAATTAAGACTATTAAGGATTTTATTGTTAATAAAAGGTTGTGTTACAATTGACGAATTCTGAAAGAAAAAAAGAGGCATTAAGATATCTAGGCTATAAAAATCAGGAATTAGACAAAATAACTGATGAATTAATTGATGATGCAATGGATGAAATAAGTACAATAGCCAATGGAAGATATATTTATAAGACTTTCAATATATTAAGAGATGAAAGCAGTTTAATTCTGGAAGCTACTAATTTTCATTTAATAGGTGAAGATATAAAAAACCATCTAAATAAATCTGAAAAATGCATCTTAATAGGAGCCTCCTTAGGTCATGATGTAGATAAAAAAATTAGATATTATGAGAAAATAAGCATGACTAAAGCCTTGATATTAGATGCTTGTGCCACAGTTTATATAGAAGAACTTTGTGACACAATATGCCAAGAGATTGAAATAGATTTAAAGGCTGTTGGAAAATCCTTAACATCTAGATATAGTCCTGGTTATGGAGACTTACCAATAAGTGTTCAAAACCATTTTCTTTCTATTCTTGACGCTAAGAAACAAATTGGTTTGACTGCAACATCAAGTAGTATTCTAATTCCAAGAAAGTCCGTTACGGCTATAGCAGGAATTATTTCTAAAGATGAAGTGAAGAAAAACAGTAGCTGTAGTAATTGTAATAAATATAATACATGTATGTATGCTAAGGAGGGTTATGGCTGTGGACGTTAGGGAAAAACTAAAAAATGATAAATTAATATTTGATGGTGCCATGGGAACCATGTTACAAAACAGGGGATTAAAAATAGGCCAATTACCAGAGGCACTCAATATTACATCTTCTGATGTAGTTATAGACATACATAAAAAATATATAAAAGCTGGAGCAGATATAATAACTACAAATACATTTGGGGCTAATAAATATAAACTAATAGATAGTAATTATACAGTTAAAGAAGTAATAGATGCTGCTATAGGAAATGCAAAAAAGGCTATTGGGGATAAAGATATATATATAGCCTTGGATATAGGTCCTATAGGGGAGTTGTTGGAGCCAATGGGGACTTTAAGCTTCCAGGAAGCTTATGATATATTTAAGGAACAGGTAATCGTTGGAGTAGAAAACCAAGTGGATTTAATATTAATAGAAACCATGACTGATTTATATGAAGCTAAAGCAGCAGTATTAGCTGTAAAGGAGAATTCTGACCTACCAGTATTTTGTACTATGAGCTTTGAAGAAGATAAAAGAACATTTACAGGATGTAATCCTACTTCAATGGTAATGACGCTACAAGGATTAAATGTAGATGCCTTAGGCCTTAATTGTTCCTTAGGACCTAAGGAGTTAGAGCCAATAATAAATGATATTTTAGATATTTCAAGGATACCTGTTATGGTTCAGGCTAATGCAGGATTACCTACTGTTGTAAATGATGAAACCATATATAATATCTCTCCAAATGAGTTTGCAAGCTATTGTGCTAAGTTTGTTGAAAAAGGCGTTAAAGTCATAGGTGGTTGCTGTGGTACAACAGATGAATATATTAAAGAATTAGTCAAGTCTTTAAAGGATGTAGACCTTGGAGAAACTAATCCAAAAGCATTTAGTGGAATATGTAGCCCTACTAATGCTGTAATAATTCAAGGTGCCAAGGTAATAGGTGAAAGAATAAATCCTACTGGCAAGAAGAAATTTAAAGAAGCCCTAGTTAATGGAGATATAGAATATATCCTAAAAGAAGCCATTTCACAAGTAGATGCAGGAGCTGAAATACTAGATGTTAATGTTGGATTGCCAGAAATAGATGAATCAAAAATGATTGTAAGGGTTATTAAGGAGATACAATCTATTTTAGACACTCCACTTCAAATAGATTCCACAGATCCTAAGGTAATAGAAAGTGGACTAAGAGTCATTAATGGAAAAGCAATTGTTAACTCTGTAAACGGAGAGGATAAAACCTTAGAAAACATACTACCAATTGTTAAGAAATATGGTGCTTCTGTTGTTGGTCTTACATTAGATGAAAATGGAATACCAGAATCTGCTGAAGAAAGGTTTAGAATAGCAGAAAAAATAGTTAAGAAGGCCTTAGAGTATGGTATTTCTAAAGAAGATATATATATAGATTGTCTTACACTAACAGCTGCTGCACAGCAAGAAGGAGTAAAAGAAACCTTAAAAGCCATTACAATGGTCAAGGAAAAACTAAATGTAAAAACTATACTAGGTGTATCCAATGTATCCTTTGGTTTGCCTAATAGGGAGTTAATAAATAAAACATTTTTAGCTGCAGCAATATATACAGGTCTTGATTTAATCATTATGAATCCATTGAAAAAGGATATGATGGATACCATAAAAGCCTCCAAAGTATTATGGAATGAGGACAAAGGGGCAGTTAATTATCTAGCAACATATGAAAATACTAAAAATATAGAATCACCAGTATCAAATACTCCTAATAAAGATAGAGATTTATTTCAAATAATACTTAAAGGATTAGGAGAAGAAGCAAAGGCAGCAACTAAAAAATTATTGGAAACTAAAGAAGCTTTAGAAATTGTAAATGAATTTATTGTCCCAGCCTTGGATTTAGTAGGAGATCGATATGAGAAAGGGGAAATATTTCTTCCTCAACTGATAAGATCTGCAGAAACAGTAAAAGCTTCATTTGAAATCATAAAAGAAAGTTTAAGCAATGAAAGCATTGATAATATTTCAAAAGGCAAAATTATTCTAGCTACAGTAAAAGGGGATGTACACGATATTGGTAAAAATATAGTAAAGGTCCTTTTAGAGAATTACAATTATGAAGTAATTGATTTAGGAAAGGACGTTTCAAAAGAAACTATATTAGAAGCCGCTGTTGAAAACAATGTAAAACTTATAGGCCTAAGTGCCTTGATGACTACAACTGTAAAGAGTATAGAGGAAATCATTAAAACATTAAAGGCTAAAGATTCTAATTTCACAATAATGGTTGGTGGTGCTGTCTTAAATGAGGATTATGCAAACATGATAGATGCTGATTATTATGGAAAAGATGCAAATTCAGCAGTAGCTATAGCTAAAGAAGTATTAGGCTAGAGGAATGCTTGATGCCAGAGGTCGGACTTTTGGAGGAAATGTTGTGAAGAAAAAATATATAATGGCACTTGATCAAGGGACTACTAGTTCTAGAGCAATAATTTTCAATCATGAAGGAGAAATAATTAAGATAGCACAAAATGAGTTTGCTCAATATTATCCTAAGACTGGTTGGGTAGAACATGATGCCATGGAAATATGGGGAACTCAATCAGGAGTCGCCAGAGAAGTTCTAGAAACAGCAGGGATTTCACCAAATGAAATAGCAGCTATAGGCATAACAAATCAAAGAGAAACTACTGTAGTGTGGGATAAAACAACAGGCAAGCCAGTTTATAATGCCATAGTTTGGCAATGTAGAAGAACTGCTAACTTTTGTGATGAATTAAGAGAAAGAGGACTTGAAGATTATATAAAAGAAAATACTGGTCTTGTAATTGATGCTTATTTTTCCGGAACAAAGATTAAATGGATTTTAGATAATGTAGAAGGAGCTAGGGAAAAAGCTGAGAAAGGTCAACTTTTATTTGGCACAATAGATACTTGGCTCATCTGGAATTTAACTAGAGGTAAGGTACATGTTACTGATTATTCTAATGCATCAAGAACCATGATATATAATATAAAGGAATTAAAATGGGATGAACAATTGCTTAAGGAGTTAGATATTCCTTCTTCAATGCTGCCAGAAGTTAAACAATCTAGCGAAATTTATGGAGTAACTGATCCTCAAACCTATGGTGGTGCAAGAATACCTATTTCAGGAATTGCAGGAGATCAGCAAGCTGCCCTATTTGGTCAAGCTTGCTTTGAGTCAGGAATGGCTAAAAACACCTATGGCACTGGATGCTTTATGCTGATGAATACAGGAGAAAAAATGATACCTTCTAAGAACGGGCTAGTTACTACAATTGCTTGGGGAGTAAATGGGAAAGTAGAATATGCTCTTGAAGGAAGTATATTTGTTGCTGGTGCTCTTGTACAATGGCTAAGAGATGAAATGAAAATGATTAGCAATGCAGCAGAAAGTGAATATTATGCTAAAAAGGTAGAAGACAATAATGGGGTATATGTAGTGCCTGCATTTGTTGGTTTAGGAGCACCATATTGGGATGCTTATGCAAGGGGTGCTATTGTAGGATTAACAAGAGGAGCAAATAGAAATCATATTATTAGGGCTTCACTTGAGTCAATCGCATATCAAACAAGAGATGTATTAGAAGCAATGCAAGAGGATTCAGGAATTAAGCTTCAGTCATTGAAAGTAGATGGGGGAGTAGTAGCAAATGATTTCTTAATGCAATTCCAGTCTGATATATTAGGTGTTCCTGTTCATAGACCAAATATAATAGAAACAACAGCCTTAGGAGCAGGGTATTTAGCTGGATTAGCAGTTGGATTCTGGTCAAATAAGGATGAGATAAGAAAAAGATGGAGTGTAAACAAGGTATTTACTCCTGAAATGGAAGAAGATAAAATTGATTCACTATATAAAGGATGGAAAAAAGCAGTAACTAAATCACTTAAATGGGAAGAATAAATAAGGAGATGTCTTGACTTAAATATGAATTATGTTATATAATCTATTTAAATTTCTGAATGATTTAGCGGAGCAAGGAAATAGTAAATAATGAAACTTCCAAGAGAGTCAGTGGTTGGTGGAAACTGATAAGTATAGTTATTGAATCCATCCTTATGACCTAAGCCAATTTGTTGGTTGATTTTCTCAATAAATTAGCCCTAGGTCAAATGCAATTAGCACCAATTATATCTTCTTGTAAGAAGCTAATATAATTGAGTAGCAAACTGCAACCAGCTAAAGTAATACTAAGGTGAGCCATTTTTGGCTAACTAGGGTGGCAACGCGGGTTAACTCTCGTCCCTTGACATAGGGACGAGAGTAAAATATTTTTTGGGAGGTAATAAAATGTTAGATATTAAGAGGATAAGATCAAATTCAGCTGAAGTTGTAGAAGCTCTAAAGAAGAGACATGGCCAATATCCAATAGATAAAGTATTGGAATTAGATGAAAAAAGAAGAAATCTTCTTGTAAAGGTTGAAGAAATGAAAGCTGAGCAAAACAAAGCTTCAAAAGAAGTTCCCAAGCTTAAGAAGGAAGGCAAGGATACAACAGAATTATTTGCTCAAATGAAGGAGTTATCAGATAAAACTAAGGAATTAGATGTAGAATTAAGAAATATTGATGAAGAATTAAAGAATTATTTGTTGCAAATACCAAACACTCCTCACCAAACAGTAGTAGAAGGTACAGATGATTCCGATAATGTTGAAGTAAGAAAATGGGGTACTCCAACAGAATTTGAATTTGAAGCAAAAGCCCATTGGGATTTAGGGACAGATTTAGAGATTCTTGACTTTGAAAGAGCTGTAAAAATTACAGGAACGAGATTTACTGTATTCAAAGGCTTGGGTGCTAAGCTAGAGAGAGCTATTATCCAATTTATGTTAGATATGCATACTGATGAGCATGGATACACAGAAATAGCTCCACCATATATGGTAAATAGAGATAGTATGATAGGCACAGGTCAACTTCCTAAGTTTGCTGAAGATATGTTCCATATACCTGCAAAGGATTATTATTTAGTCCCAACAGCAGAAGTTCCTCTAACTAATTTATTACGTGATGAAATAATAGATGAAAGTCAATTGCCAATATATTACACAGCTTATACACCATGCTTTAGAGCAGAAGCTGGTTCAGCTGGTAGAGATACAAGAGGATTAATTAGGAATCACCAATTTGATAAGGTAGAAATGGTTAAATTTACAAAACCAGAAGTTTCATATGATGAATTAGAAACTTTAACTAATAATGCAGAAGAGATTTTACAAGTATTAAATATCCCTTATAGAGTAGTTATGCTAAGTACTGGAGACTTAGGATTTTCATCTGCCAAAACTTATGATGTTGAAGTGTGGATGCCAAGCTATGGTAGATATGTAGAAATTTCAAGCTGCAGCAATTTTGAAGATTTCCAAGCAAGAAGAGCTAATTTAAGATATAGAAATGCTGATGGCAAAGTCGAATATCTTCATACATTAAATGGCTCAGGTCTAGCTGTAGGTAGGACATTTGCAGCAATATTAGAAAACTACCAACAAGAAGATGGTTCAATATTAGTACCTCAAGTATTAAGAAAATATTTAGGTGGCTTAGAAGTGATCAAATAGAAGATGTCAATTGACATCTTCTATTTTTTTTAAGCTACTTAGATACCTATATATAGTTGCTTCAGAGCAATGCAATAGTTCCGCAACTATTTGCACACTTTCTTTTAATCTAAATAAGCCTTTATGGTTTAACTCTCTTACAATTTCTAACTTCTCATCTTTTGTTAGTCTTTCAGGTGGTATTTGGATTTTCTGAAGTATGGTTTCAATAGTTATTCTTGCAAGATTATGTATATTGTGATTTTCAAAATTAGTATTATCATCCAAAGCTGGCATAATCTCATCAACTGCTTCAAAATTGTTTTTGCCTATGAGTTCATGTGGATGACATAATTCCATTATCTCCTTTGATATAGCCATATATTTTGAATCATTAAAATTCATACAAAGCAAACCAATAAGCTCATTATTGTCTTTTATATATAAAATAGAAGACCTAAGAAGCTTATTAGTATTATTTGATACAGAGTTAAAATTAGTATCGAAGTCTCTTTCCAAATAATCCTTATTATTAATCAAATTCAAACACTTTTGGGATATGGGTGAACCTATTCCCCTGCCAGTAATATGTCCATTGGCAATCGCTATTATTGAATTTTCTTTCTCTCTAACATCATGTAGCACTATTTCATAATCAGGGCCTAGGGTTATTCCTAAAAATTCTACTAATTTAATGTATTGATT
>JAQVYQ010000038.1 GCA_028708575.1 Tissierellia bacterium | reverse complement strand
CTAATAAAACAGATAACGCACTTAAAAAGCTCAGCAGCTTGTTTGGTGAATCAAATACAGATTGGATTGAAGTGGATTTTTCTTCTTGGGCTAAGGGACAGAACGAAATTGAAACATTTAATGCAATAAAGTCTGCAATAATAGACAAGAGGGTCATTTCTTTTTCTTATGCTAGCGCAAAAGGACAGCAAACATCACGTCAAGTAGAGCCATTGAAACTTTGCTTTAAAAGTAATGCTTGGTATTTATATGGATACTGTAAGTCACGATGTGATTATCGTTTTTTTAAGTTAAGGCGAATAAGGCAGCTTTGTGTATCAGAACAAAATTTTCAACGGAAAACCCCAAATCAAATCTTTTCTAACGAGTATGTATTTCAAGAAGACTATGTTAAACTAAAATTAAAGCTATCTACGGAGGCTGCTTACAGGGTATATGATGAATTTGATAGCTATGAGCAACAAGAGGACGGAAGTTTTATTGTAGAAATTAACTATCCAAAGAGTGAGTGGATAGTTTACTATATCATAACTTTCGGTAGCCAATGTGAGGTTTTAGAACCAGAAAACGTGAGAAATAATGTGAAAGAAGAACTACAGAACACATTGAAACAATATCTATAATATGACACAAAGTTGTCGTATTCAATAAAGTATAATAGCCTTATCAAATATATGGAGGTTATTTATTATGAATTATGAAATCGTAGAGTTAGAGCAAAAAACAGTTGTTGGTGTTAGTGCAATTACTAGTAGTGCGGATCCTAATATGTCTGCAGTTATCGGTGGGCTTTGGGAAAAGTTATATCAAGGTGGAGTAAACGCTGTAATCAAAAATAAGATTAATGAGTATGCTATTGGGCTTTATTCTGACTACTCAAATGACCAATACTGCGTTACTGCCGGTAATGAGGTTTCAAAAGCAGAGAATGATGAACTGACTGTAAAAATTATTCCTGCAGGAAAATATGCAAAGTTTGATATACATGGACATATGGAAAAAGTAGTTGCCCAAGCCTGGAGAGAAATATGGGAAATGGATTTGAACAGAAGCTTTACAGGGGACTTCGAGGAATATCTAAATAGTGATGGGGATAATGCAGACATTAATGTTTACATTGCATTAAAATAGAAAATGTTTTGGTAGGTGCAAAAGAAGTGTATTTTATAGAGGAATAATTCTATAGTATAGAATTAAGGAAATACCGTATTATTCAGAAATGGATTTACGGTATTTTTATGTAGCAAAATGGAAGGCAAGAGAAAATGAATTTGAAATGTTTTAATAAAAAAGAGGATTTTAAAGATTAGTGGTGAATACATATTATTGAAGGATAATAAAAAGGAGGAGATTTTATGTACAAAAACAAAAGGCTAATAAGTTTAGCAATTATGTTTATGTTAGTGGTTGCTATTATAATTGCTCCAACAAATGTATTTGCAGAAGGGGAAAACGTTAAACTAACTATTATTGGAACTACTGACCTTCATGCTAATATCTATAATTATTCCTATGAGGATGGGAAAGAAGTGGACAATCTTGGAATGGCCAAGGTCTATTCAGTTATTCAAGAAATCAGAGCTTCTAATCCTAATACGATTTTAGTAGACAATGGTGATACTATCCAAGGTACAATTCTTTCCGATGATTTGTACAATACAAAATTAGAAGAAAAACATCCTGTTATCGACGTAATGAACTTCATGGACTATGACTCAATGACATTAGGTAACCATGAATTCAATTTTGGTCTTGACTTAATAGATAAGATTGCAGAAGAAGCTGAGTTTTCAATTTTAGCAGCTAATGCTACTTATAAAGAAGACGGGTCATATCTAGTTGAGCCTTATTTAATTAAAGAAGTAGCCGGTATAAAGGTTGGTATTTTAGGTATAACTAACCCAAATATAGCTAGATGGGATGGAACTAAAGTAGCAGCTTTACAATTTGATAATCCAGTTGAAACAGCAGAAAAACATATAGCAGAAATGAAGGAAAAAGGAGCAGATATTATATTTCTATCAACACATATGGGATATACTGCTGAATATGGTGGAGACGGAGCTGATGAAGTTTTAGCTAAGTACCCAGAAGTGGTAGGAGTACTTACAGGTCATGCCCACGTAACTGAGGAGCAAAAGATTGGAAATACTCTTGTAGGAGCAGCTAAAAATGCCGGGGCTCAAGTAGTAAGATTCGACTTTGAATTGGCTAAAGAAAATGATAGTTGGACAGTAGTTGATAGTTCTGTGAAAGTAATTGATGTTACAGAATACCCTGCATCAGAAGAATTAAAAGAGTATGCTAAGGAATATCATGATAAGACAATGGAATTTGTATTTGATACTATTATTGGAACTGTAACTGAGAATTTTGCACCTGAATCAGAAATTCCTGGAATTCCAGAAGCACAATTAAGAGATACAGCTTTAATAGATTTGATAAATGAGGTTCAACTAAAATATACTGAAGGAGATGTATCTGGTGCAGCATTATTCAGTCAAAACTCTAATCTTAGAGCTGGAGATGTGAATTATGCTAATATTTTCGAAATCTATAAATATCCAAATACTTTAGTTGCAGTTGAAGTTACTGGAGCAGAATTAAAGGATTATATGGAATGGTCAGTTGCATATTATAATACATTTAAACCAGGGGATATCAATATAAGTTTTAATCCTGACATAAGAGTGTATAATTATGATATGTTCCAAGGAGCAAATTACAAGGTTGATTTATCAAAACCTACTGGTGAAAGAATAGTAGATCTAATGTTCAAGGGAGAGCCAGTAAAGGCAGAAGATATATTTAAGTTGGCAATTAATAACTATAGACACTCTGGATTACAGGAAATGGGAATAATCAAAAATGACCCATATTTCAATTCCGATCCTAAGTCATTAAGAAGTTTTATAGCTGATTATATAGCAGAAAACAGTCCTATATCGCCTGTAACTAATAACAATTGGCAGATAATTAATGCAGATGTTAATCATCCATTAAGAGATTATATAATCGAAGAGATAAAAGCTGGAAATATAATAGTTCCAGTATCGGAAGATGGCAGAAGCTTCAATATTAATGGGATAAACGCTGATGAAATGATAGCACAAGGCTTAATAGCTGAAGAAGTATTAAAGGAATATGGAATAGAAGCAACTGTAGAACCTACTCCAGAACCTATGCCGGATCCAATACCTGAACCAGCTCCTGTACCAGTTGAACCAGAGCCAGCTCCACTAGAACCAATAAAAGAAAATATCAAATATGTAGTTCAACCAGAAGATTGGTTATCAAAGATTGGTATTAAGTATGATGTTGATTGGGAAGTATTAGCAGATTACAATAAGATTGCTAATCCTAATTTAATCTACCCTAACCAAATAATATTGATTCCAGCAAGCTAGGGACAAAGAGACTGATATACTCCTAACAGCCTTTCAAACCTAGTCTCCACAAATAAGTTTCAAGCCATATAAGATAGGACTATGTAATTACATAGTCCTATCTTTCTTACTTGACTCACTTTTTTACAATATTTACTACATAGCTACAACATTTGATTTTGAAGGAAGAAAGTTGCAGGTAGCGATTTATGAAACCTTAACAAATAGAGGAAAAGCATATGCAAAAGGTTTAATTTCTCATATTTTTAGATTAACTCAAGATTTAGAATTTCAAAAGAAGTGGAATAACAGTGAAATTATTCATAAGATATCTATTGGGTGAAATATAGTGAAAAAATTAAATTGGTCTAGTGGTATTATCATCTAAAAGTAGTGGTAAGATAATAAAATCGTATTAATCACAAATAAATGTTATAATTAAAACATACGTAAATACAGATAACAAAAGGAGAATGTTATTGAGAATTGATGGCTTAAATTTAATTGAGCCCATTCAGAAGGCTTTAAAATCTGAAGGTTATACAAAACTGACACCAATTCAGGAAAAGGCAATACCTCATTTATTGGAAGGACATGATTTGTTAGGATGTGCTCAGACTGGAACTGGAAAGACTGCAGCATTTGCAATTCCAATATTGCAGGGATTATCCTATGAAAAAAGAGCAGCACAGGAAAAAAGACAAATAAAAGCGCTAATAGTAGCACCAACAAGAGAGTTGGCTATTCAAATAGGTGAAAACTTTAAGGCGTATGGAGCCAATCTAAGTCTAAAGACATTAGTCATCTTTGGAGGAGTATCACAACATCCTCAAACAAAGGACCTAGTTCGAGGGATAGATATTTTAGTTGCAACTCCAGGGAGACTATTAGACTTAATAAAACAAAAATTTATCAATTTAAAGCAGGTTGAATATTTCGTCCTAGATGAAGCAGACATGATGCTAGATATGGGCATGATTAAGGATGTTAGGAAGATCATTACATATCTTCCTAAAAAAAGACAAACAATGTGTTTTTCTGCTACTATGCCAGACGAAATAGCAAAGCTAACTAATGTTATATTGAAGAATCCGGTGAAAATAGAGATAACCCCAGTTGCATCTACTGTTGATACTATAAAACAGGAGGTATACTTTGTTGACAAAGTAAATAAGGTAAAAATGTTAATCAGTATATTAAAGGATAAAACTGTGGAATCTGCCCTAGTGTTTTCAAGGACAAAGCATGGAGCGAACAAAATAGTCCAGTCTCTTGAAAAGGAAGGATTTTCAGCACAGGCAATTCACGGAAACAAATCACAAAATGCAAGACAGCTTGCTTTGAGTAACTTTAAGAAAAGAAAAACCAGAATATTGGTTGCTACTGATATTGCAGCACGTGGATTAGATATAGATGAGCTTTCTCATGTTATCAACTTTGACTTGCCAGAAGTACCAGAGACTTATGTTCACAGAATTGGACGTACTGGGAGAGCAGGTCTTGGTGGAATTGCGATTTCATTTTGTGATTATGAAGAAAAACCATTGCTGAGAGATATACAAAAGCTAATAGGAAAAACAATTCCAGAAAACACACATAATCCATATCCGTTAAAGGATACAAACATCAAACCTAAGGAGAGATCATCAAGAAGACCATCTAACTCTAAAAGCAAGAATTCTAGACCTTCATCAGGTAAATCAAAGAAAAACCCTGAAAAGGTAGGAAAGATTAGAAGAGAAAGGTTGGAAAATCAACCAGAGAAAAGTGCAAAAAAGAATTCACCTAGGAAAAAATCAAATTTTAAGGAAAGATAAAAAAATACAGCTTATTAGGAAAAAGGCACGCTGATATTTAAGTTCGGCTTGCCTTTTTTGCAAACATAGCTTCAAGCATTGTATTACACTTGATTTAGTTATTATTATTGAATAACCAATTGTTATTCATCATTTAAAAAGACTAGCTTGTTAGTAGTCTAAATACCAGATCCATGTAGAGTATTAAATTGGCTACAGCTTCTTTTTCACGGGATGAAGTTAACAATAGTTGATTAACATACACAAAGTATCTTAGAAAAGTATCATATGTGAGGTGAACAAATGAAAAATATTAAAATGATTATAGAATATGATGGTAGCAGATATCTAGGATGGCAAAGACTGGGGGATTCAGATAGAACAATTCAAGGTAAACTTGAAAATGTAATATCTGAAATGACAGAATCTAAAATAGAAATAATAGGTTCAGGTAGAACTGACGCTGGAACCCATGCTAGAGGTCAGGTCGCAAATTTTAAAACAACATCTAGTATGAAACTTCAAGAAATGCAAGCATATATCAATCACTACCTCCCACAGGATATTGTAGTAAAAGAACTTGACCAGGTCCATGAAAGGTTTCACTCTAGGTATAATGCAATTGGCAAGAAGTATATTTATTATATTTGGAATAGTAGTATTCCATCAGTGTTTGATAGGAAATACATCTTCTATTATCCTGAAAGCCTTGACATTAGTAAGATGAATTTAGGATGTAGTAGACTCGTTGGAAGTCACGATTTCATCGGGTTTTCTTCTCTAAAGAAGTCTAAAAAGTCTACTATTAGAATAATAGATGATATTTCTATTCAAAGGGAACAAGATATATTGAAATTCATATTTATAGGAGATGGATTTCTATATAATATGATAAGGATTATAGTTGGAACTCTATTGGAAATTGGCAAAGGATCTATGGAGCCAGAATATATAGATGAGATTTTTAAAAGTAAGACTAGAAGCAATGCGGGATTTACAGTGCCAGCACAAGGTTTATTTCTAGAGGAAGTTTATTACTAAAAGAATCTTATTAAGATTTGAAAGAGTGTCTTATATAAAAAATTAAACGGAAGTGTACAATGTGAATATATTTAAGGAGATTAAACAAGAAATAATGGCTGATGAAATGAATGATTCCTATACAAAAAAGGGAGTCCCCCCTTTATTCAAAGCTTCAAAATATGCTCGTATTGCTATAGTTGGGCAAGCACCAGGACGAAAAGCAGAAGAAACTCAGTTGTTTTGGAATGACTTAAGCGGCGATCGTCTACGAGACTGGATGGGAGTGTCACGTGAAGAATTTTATGGGACTGATCGTATAGCTCAGTTACCTATGGATTTCTATTATCCAGGTAAAGCTAAATCTGGAGATTTGCCACCTAGAAAAGGATTCGCAGAAAAATGGCATCCACGGTTACTTGGAGAAATGCCGAATATTGAGACGATAATTTTAATTGGAAGTTATTCACAAAGATACTATTTAGGTAAACAAAATGAGAAAAACCTAACTGAAACAGTAAGAAATTTTAAAAACTATTTACCGGAATATTTACCATTGGTTCATCCATCACCCTTAAACATTAGCTGGTTAAAACGAAACCTATGGTTTGAAAGTGATGTTTTACCTGTTTTAAAGGAAGTAGTGAAAAACTCCATATAAGTAAAACTATTATTTAACTCAAGTAAAGTAAAATTAGAATTTGATGAAGACAAATCATCAATAGAAGAAATAGAAACAGCAATATCTAGACTAGGTTTCGATGTACTAAATTCTAGAGCAAATTCATGGGGCCAGGCTTGAAATATTTACTTATTAAACAAAACAAACCTGGACTTTACTAAATAATGTGAGATATTGTTTTAATAATGATATAATTATACATATTGGACTAAGGTGTTAAATAAAAAATGTGGGTACAAATTTACTTAAAGGAGCTTTTCAATGACAGATTTTCCTGAAATAGAAGAAGTTCATATTATATTAGATGAAGTTGCTGAAGAAATACCAAAAGAATTCTTCAATAAACTAAATGAAGGGATAATATTATTACCAAGATATAAGCTTCATCCTGAAAGTAGGCCTAGTAATAAATTATATATATTAGGAGAATACAGAAAGAGTATTACAGGTAGAAAAATTGTTATATATTATGGCTCTTTTAAAAAAGTCCATGCTAATAAATCAATGTTACAGCTTCGCAAAAAATTAAAAGATACCCTTTTACATGAATTTACTCATCATCTAGAATCATTAGCAGGAGAAAAAGGGCTAGAGATAAAAGATAGGGAAAAACTTGAAAGATATAGGGATGAATAGAACTACTAAAAAAAAGCATGTCGACTAAACTGTGCACAGATTATCGGATGGATAGGCCAAGTCTTCGGTTAATTTATAATCGATAGGTTTCGGCTTTTTTTTATAATCAATCAAACAATTTGTCAGGCTTTTACATGAATAATCAGAAGCTTTCTTAAGAAATCCTTAAATATTATTAAATATTTCTTAAGTATTCGGATAACTATGGAAAAATATAGAAAAGATGAATACAATAGAAGAAGGAATATTACACCAAAAATTTATAGGAAAGGAAACATGTTTATGAAGAAAAAAGTATTGATTATTGCAGTGGTGGTTGTTATTGCTATACTAGGAATTGCAGGAGCTAATATAGCTATGAATAACAAAAAATCTGGTGCTATGGTAGTTCAAGCCAGCACTATAACCAAAGAGGATATAGAATCTCACATACAATCAACTGGGACGATTTTTTCCATGGATAAAAGAGATGTTACATCAGATGTAGAAGAAAAAATTAAAAAGATTTATGTTCAAAAAGGAGATAAAGTAGAAAATAATCAAGTGTTACTGGAACTAGATGCAACTGATATTTTTTATAGAATTAAAGATTCGAAATTAAGACTTTCTATTGAGAATGAAGGATTGAAGCAATTAGAAGAAGAGGGAAGTAAGGAATTTGAAATTCAATTATCTAATGCAAAAATAAGATATGAAGAAGCCAAAAATACATATGAGATAAATACGAAGTTATATGAAAAAGGTATAATAGCAAATCAAGAATTTGAAAAGTCAAAGGATGATATGGATCAACTTTACAATGAGTACCTATTAGCAGAAGATAGATTAAATAATTCTAATCATAACAATGAAATAACTATACAAAAACAAAAAATAGAGTTAGCTAGGATAGAGGTAGAAAAACTAGAAAAGGAATTGCAAAATTATACAATAAAGAGTCCTATTGAAGGAACCATTGTAGATACTAATATTTCAGAAAGTGGAATCATAAAATCACATGTAATATTGATGTCTATTCAAGATTTAGAACACTTAGAAATAGTATTGGATATAAATGAGTATGATGCAAGCAAAATAGAAGTGGGAGATCCAGTTGAGATTACAGGAGACTCATTTGAAGACAAAGTATATGAAGGAGAAATAAAATATGTAGGTTCCATTGCCAAAACATCAGAGCAAGGCAATGATAATGTAGTCGAGGTAAAAGTAGATATTAAAAATAGTGATGAATTCTTAAAACCTGGTTTTTCTGCAAAAGTTGATATTTTAACAGATAAAAAAACTGATGCTTTGTCTGTGCCATATGAATCTATATTTACTAAAAAAGGCGGAGAAAAAGTAATATTTACTGTAAGTGACGAGGGTATTGTAAAGGAACATACTATCAAAACCGGTATAGGAAGTGACTTTACTATAGAAGTCATAGGTGATATAGAAGAGGGGAGCTCTGTAATTTTAAATCCTACAGAAGAAATTAAGGACGGAGACCAAGTTATAGCGGACAAGGTGATTTAATATGATTAAGATTAAGATAGAAAATTTAAGTAAGACATATAATACAGGGAGTATCAGTGTTGAAGCATTAAAAAATATTAACTTAATGGTAGAAGAAAAAGAATTTGTATCTATTATGGGACCTTCAGGATCGGGAAAATCTACCTTAATGAACGTATTAGGTTGTCTAGATAAACCGACACAAGGCATATATGAATTGGATGGAGAATGTGTTCAAGACATGAATGATGATGAACTTGCTGTTATTAGAAATAAGAAAATAGGGTTTGTATTTCAATTTTTTAATTTAATTCCACGAATTAATGCTTTAAAAAATGTAGAACTTCCTATGGTTTATGCTGGTATCTCTACAAAGGAAAGAAGAGAAAGAGCAATAAAAGCTTTACAGAAAGTAGGCCTGGAGGAAAGAATGCATCATAATCCTAATGAACTATCGGGGGGACAAAAACAAAGAGTTGCTATTGCTAGATCTCTAGTAAATAATCCAAGTCTAATATTTGCTGATGAACCTACAGGAAACTTGGATTCTAAATCGGGTAATGAGATTATGGAGATATTTCAACAACTTAATGATGAAGGGGCAACTATTATTATGGTAACCCATGAACTGGATATAGCAATGCACACTAAGAGGATGCTTGTGTGTAGGGATGGAGAGATTATTGAAGATAAACTTGTTGAGAATCAAATTATTATCAATAAGCAGGAGGAGAGTCTATGAATATACTTGAGAGTATACAAGTATCATTAGGTGCCATACTAGCAAATAAGATGCGGTCTCTTCTTACTATGTTAGGTATAATTATAGGAATATCATCAGTTATTACTGTAGTTACATTAGGAGAGAGTAGCCAAAAAGCAATTGATATGGAATTTGAACAATTCGGTGCAGGACGTGCCTATTTTTCAATAAATTGGAGAGAAGATTATTCAACGAAGGATTTACTTACCACTGAGGATATAGATGCTCTAAAAAATTCTTTTTCAGAGGAAATAGAAGCTATAGTACCATATGTATATGAGAAAGGAAAAGCTAAAACCAAAAGTGAAAAATTAGATGTAAGTATGACAGGTGGAGATGAAAATTATTTAAAAATAGAAAAGGTAGATATGGTAAATGGCAGATACCTTACAGAGGAGGATGTAAAAGGGAAAAGAGCTGTAGTAATTATTGATAAGGAGATGGCTTTAGAGATATTTGGTAGAACTAATGTATTAGGAGATAGTTTAGATATTGAGATTGGTGGAAGTCAAGTATCCTTTGCTATTATTGGAATTTATGAAAAGCCAAAGAGTTCTCTCGAAGCCATGTCTGGTCAAACTCTTGGTAATATTTTTCTACCATATACTACTGTAGAAAAAATAACAGGCAGTGGAGATTATTATTGGGATTTAGAAATGACCTTAGCTAAAGACTTAGATATCGATAATACTACCCAAAAGATGATCCGACTAATTGAGAAAAGGCATGGCAACGAAGGTCAGAATAAATATGTTGTACAAACTGCTGAAGGAGAATTGGAAGTTATTAATAATGTTACAGGAATTATAACCTTAGTTATAGGTGCTATAGCCGCTATTTCTTTGTTGGTAGGTGGAATAGGTGTTATGAATATCATGTTTGTTTCAGTTACTGAACGTACAAGGGAAATAGGAACAAGAAAAGCTATAGGTGCTAAAAGAAAGGATATATTACTACAATTTTTGGTGGAATCAGTTATTATATCGGGTATAGGAGGAATTATAGGAACTATAATTGGAGTAGGTTTAGCATTTTTGGTGTCAAGTCTTATTAAGATACCTACGGGTGTTTCTATTGGAACTATTGCTATTGCCTGGATTTTTTCAGCTGGAGTTGGTATTTTCTTCGGTGTATATCCAGCTAACAAAGCCTCAAAATTAGAAATAATTGATGCATTAAGATACGAATAATAATCTCTATTAATATAGTATGTCTTTCAAGTAGATGTTTAATACATTTATAAGAGTAAATTAAGAAAGTCTTAAGATGTTTTTAATGATTTTTCGACATAATTAGAGTATTATATATTTAAGGGGGATACATAAAAATGAGAAATCAATATTTATATATAGTACTTACTAGAACCAATACTGTAATGTCCAGACTAATTCAAATAATAAAAAATGACAGTTATACGCACGCATCTATTTCTTTAGATAGTAATCTTCATCATATGTATAGCTTTGGAAGAAAGTATACATTTAATCCATTTCTAGGTAGATTTAAGAAGGAAGATATTGATGAGGGGATATATAAACTTTCTAGAACTGTACCTTGTGTGATTATGGAAGTTCAAGTATCAGAGCAGCAGTATGAAAGAGTTAAAGAATTATTAGAACAGTTTATTTCTAATAGAAATATTTACAAATATAACTACATTGGACTATTGCATAACTTGATTAAGAAATCAGTATGTTATGATTACAGATTTTTGTGTTCGGAATTCGTATATCATATATTAAATGAAAGTGGTATTGTAGAATTTAATAAATCAAGGAATCTTGTAAGCCCTGAAAACTTACTGGATATAGAAGGAAAAATAGTTTATCAAGGGGATCTTAAACACATGGATCTTTTATATAGGGCTCAGGAGATAGAAGAAATAAAATTAAAGGAATTAAATGCTATTAAGGAATTAAGTGCTATTTATGAATAAAAGTGAAATAAGAAAACGGTTGGAAACAGATATAGCTTTATTAGATAAAGATAAAGAAAAGATAGCTAACTTAATGAATAATCTAAATGATATAAAGGGAATGATAATTTGATATTGCAAACAAAGCGATTAATCATACGTCCTTGGGTAGAATCGGATGCAGAAAGTTTATATGAATATGCAAAGGATCCTAAGATTGGTCCAATTGCGGGGTGGCCTGTACATACAAGTGTAGAAAACAGTCTTCAAATAATTAAGACTGTCTTTTCTGCACCGGAAACATATGCTGTCTGTCTAAAGAATGATAATAAGGCAATTGGCAGTATTGGACTTATGCTTGGAAAAGCCAGCAATATTGACTTGCCTCACGATGAAGGTGAAATAGGATACTGGATTGGACTTCCATTTTGGGGACAAGGACTTATACCTGAGGCTGTAATAGAATTATTGCGATATGGCTTTGAAGATTTAAATCTTAAAAAGATATGGTCTGGCTATTTTGAAGGCAATGTTAAGTCGAAACGAGTACAGGAGAAATGTGGATTTGTCTATAACCATACAAAAAAGGATATTCCATGGCCTGTGTTAAATGATATTCGTACTGAGCATATTACTTGTATAACACTGGAGGATTGGGAGGATAATAAACAAATTATTATAGACATGACTTTTTGAAAGATTCCCACAGTATATATTCGATTAATAAACAAATTTTAGGGTAATAATTATAAAGTAAGACATGAGATAAAAATTTAAAGAGGAGGAATTTAATATGATACAAGAGAATATATACAAGTTGTTAAATGAGCAAGTAAATAAAGAAATGTTTTCAGCATATTTGTATTTAGACATTTCAAATTACTATATTGATAGTGGATTAGAGGGCTTTGCAAACTGGTTTAAGATTCAAGCACAGGAAGAAATGGATCATGCAATGTTGTTTATTCAATATATGCAAAACAACGGATTGTCAGTTAAATTAACAAAAATTGAAGGCCCTGAAATGGAATATTTAGCTTTTGATGTTCCTTTGAATGAGGCTTTAAAACATGAGGAGTTTATAACTAAATCTATCCATGATATATACGATTCAGCATCTCAAGTTAAGGATTATAGAACTATGCAATTCCTGGATTGGTTTATTATGGAACAAGGTGAAGAAGAGAAAAATGCAGAGGACTTAGTTCTTAAATATAAGAACTTTGGTAGTGATGCAAGGGGATTATACCTACTAAATCAAGAACTTGCAACAAGGATTTATGGGCCACCATCATTAGTTTTAGATTAGTAAATTAGGGGTCAGACTTTAATAATATTAAAGGTCTGGCCTTTTTTATATCTTTGAAATTAGGTCAGCTTGTATTAAACCTTAGAAAATCTGAGGTCTTTATCACTCATTTTAAATGTAGACATACTATATAATAAAAAAACATTTATGGAGTGATAAATATGAATAATAGTATAAGTTTTATACGTCAATCTTTAGAGCTTCACCTATTTTTTGCGAGAATAATGAAGGAACATTCATTTTTTCTTCAATTAGGATTTACTCCTAGAGATATTAACTTTACTCAAAGAGCAAATGACTTTAGAATGGAATTTGATAAACTTTTAAGAGATGTAGTATTGCTTTCTGATGGTGTTGTAAGTAAGGATGCACTTAAATCTGGTGAGATAATAACACCATATACCCTTGAAGCAGAAAAAGCTTCTGAATTTTTCACAGGAATTAATATTCCAACTAAAATTACTAAGGCTGAGGAAAGATTAGTAGGCTCATCCAATGATATAATCAGTAGGTCACTTGTAGATAGTGTTTCAAGAATTAATAATAGGGCAATAAGATTAATTTCTGGATTAATAGAATTTAAGGCTACAATTCTAGATAATGTACTGGAATGCAATATGTTTACAGTTAACTATCCCTTGTTGATTGATCATATTATGAGGGAAGCAAGGCTTTATTTAGAAATGGTTAGAAGGCTCCAAAGACAGGGATTTATAAATCTCCGAAGAGATGCTTTGGAACAAGAAGTATTTTGGAATAGAATTATGGCTGAACATTCCAAGTTTATTCGTGGATTTTTAGACCCTACTGAAGAAGAATTATTTCATATAGCCAACGCTTTTGGTCATGAGTTTGATCAATTAACTAGGGAAGCTATTGAAGCTATGAATAGTACAATACCATTTGAAGAAGTAACAGAGAACAGTCTCAGAGCAACTAAAGCCATAAGAAATTTCAAGACTCAAGCTACAGAAGGCTTGCTTAATTGTAATATTAGGTCAATTATTATACCTTTGTTAGGTGATCATACATTACGTGAAGCAAATCATTTCTTAAGACTGCTAAGGATGTTTAATAATTATTAAATTTTAAAAGGCAATTTATCTTAAATAGGATAAATTGCCTTATTATTATACTGATGGATCTTCTATTAAAGAAGCAAATACAAACATATGGCAATGGCCATCGTCAACTGAAGTTCTTGCACTTATAAAGTGAACATGCTTACCTTCTCCTACTGGAATACCAGGACCAGATCTACCTTCTATGTGATGATAGTGATTATTGAAAAAGTCAGTATTAGTAAACAATTCATGAACATGGTTGCCATCAGGTAATGGAATAGCCATTCCAGAGACAGCTGCGAAACGATGATTATGTCTGTCCTCACATTCCTCTGCCATCTTAGTACTTCCTACAATTTCATGATTGTGAGTCTGTCTACATCTATTATTATTATCATAAAGATTCATTATTTCACATCCTTTGTTTATTAATCTACTATATATTGTATTCTGCATGAAGAATAATGTGTTTAAAAATTCTTTAGCATTATTGATAACAAGAAAAGCATTGAGTACAAAGGTGATTATTTGAAACTAGTAGAATCAATGATTAGTTCTTGTCTTTAGTATGCATGATTAATAATTAAATAATTATTAATCATCCCTATTTTATTCTCATTAAACTTGACTAAGGAACTTGACTAGATATAATAAAGGTAAATACAATTATCGAGAATAGTATAGATTTAACAAGGGGGTTATATGATGAAAAGAATAAGAGTTGCGGAAGACATTTACATGTTAACTATGAATGTAGAGGGTATGCTTTTTGAAGGAATATGGGAGATTGGCAATGGTGTAACATTAAACTCTTATATCGTAAAAGGAGATAAAACTGCTATTATTGATGGTGTTATAGGATGGGATGGAGTACCTGAAACCTTGTACAAGAATCTTGAAGAAATAAATGTTGATCCAAAAGATATAGACTATTTAATAGTAAACCATATGGAACCAGACCATTCTGGTTGGATTGAAAACTTTAAAAAAATAAATGATGATTTCACAATTTTATGTACAGAAAAGGCTGCAAAGCTAGTGTCTTCTTTTTATGGAGATAGTACCAATATTAGAGTTGTAAAAGAAGGGGATACATTGGATTTAGGAAGCGGGAAAACATTAAGTTTCCACCCTGCACCTAATGTACATTGGCCTGATACAATGTTTACTTATGAATCAGATACAAAAACATTGTTCTCATGTGATATGTATGGTTCCTTTGGCAGAATGAATGAACATCATTTTGATGATGAGATGACTACAGAAGAAGTTGAATTCTTTGAAACAGAGGCTGTTAAATACTATTCAAATGTAATGACTACATTTACAACAATGTTGAAAAAAGCTATAGAAAAATCAAAAGAATTTGATATAAACATTATAGCTCCTGGACATGGCCCCTTATATAGAAAAAGTCCACAAACTATAATAGACAATTATACTCGTTACAGCCAATACGCAGAAGGAGCAGGTAAAGATGAGATTACTATACTTTGGGGCTCTATGTATGGTATGACCGAGAAAGCAGTTAAGTTTGCTGAAAGTGTATTAAAAAGAGAAGGAATAAAGGTTAATTTGCTAGAAATGCCTTTGGAAAGTGAAAGTGAAATGATAGCCACTGTATTTAAATCCGCAGGTGTAATAATTGCTGCACCAACTTATGAGTACAAGCTATTTCCACCAATTGCAGCTGCAATAGATGAATTAGGAAGAAAAAAAGTATCAAATAAAGCTGCCTTTAGGTTTGGCTCTTATGGTTGGTCAGGCGGAGCAGAAAAAGAGTTAGCTGAAATAGTTGAGAGAAATAAAATGAAATGGGATTTCGTAGAATCAGTAGAATTTCAAGGTTCACCAAAAGAAGAAGATTTTGATAGAATAGAAGCAGGCATTTTACAATTGATTGAAAAAATGAAGGACAAAGTAGTAGAATAGGAAAATATTTTATTAAGATTGTATCTACAAAAATTGTAGTAGGAATATAAAAATTTAAAAGTATAATTATCCTTGAGAATAGCTTATATGTACTGTTCTCAAGGATTTTGTATTTATACTATTTAAAAAAATAATAATGGGTATTTATATATCAAATGTAGTTGACTAAGAAGTTTAAAAATAGTATAATCATATTGTAATAACTACAGAGTTGTAATCATTACAATATGATTATTTTTTACATTTTACCCAGGTGGTGATTTTAATGAAAACAGTTTCATTTGAAGATTTACAAAAAGAATTAAAAAATAGAAACATTAATCTTTCATATCAGAGACTTAAAATTCTTCAGTATCTTACTAATAGTCAAATTCATCCAACAGTAGACCAAATCTTTACTGATTTACACAAGGATATACCAACTTTATCAAAGACAACTGTCTACAATACACTAAAGTTATTGGTTCAATCTGATTTGGCAAAGGTACTTACAATTGAGGACAATGAAACTAGATATGATATTAACATAGAAAACCATGGACATTTTAAATGTGAATCATGTGGGGAAATATATGATTTTACTATTGATTTAGATTCAATAGCTAATAAAGAGTTAAAAAACTTTAAAATAAATGATAAAAAAGTATATTTTAAAGGTATCTGTCCTAGATGCCTTAATTAATATAAATGATAAAGTAAGGGGGAAATGATATGGCAGAATATGAGTGTTCTATTTGTGGATACATCTATGACGAAGCTAAGGGCATACCTGAATCAGGAATTGCTTTAGGTACATTATGGCAAGATGTACCAGAGGATTGGGTTTGTCCTCTTTGTGGTGCTACAAAAGCAGAATTTAAAAAACGAGGCGAATTTACTACAAATGTAGAAAACAAACCGGTTTCTGTGGTTGAAGTATCTGAAGACATGAAAGAGTTATCACCATTGGAAATAAGTGCTCTTTGTACAAATTTAGCACGAGGTTGTGAAAAACAGTACAAGAATGAACAAGCTGCTCTCTTTACTGAACTTGCGGAATACTTTAAAAAGGCAACAGCTCCCGTAAAGGATCCAAATTTTGATAAGCTACTTGAATTAGTTGAAAAAGATTTGCAGGAAGGATTTCATAATGCAAATGCAATCGCGTCTGATAATAAAGACCGTGGTGCATTGCGTGCTCTTACTTGGTGTGATAAAGTTACAAAAATATTAAGTTCCATTCTAACCAGATATGAAAAAGAGGGAGAAGCTATGTTTGATAACACTGGAGTATATGTTTGTACTATTTGTGGTTATATTTACATAGGAGATAAACTTCCTGATGTCTGCCCAGTATGCAAGGTTCCAAATTGGAAATTTGAAAAGGTTGAAGGGAGGTAATGGGATGAGTGAGAAATTTGCAGTGAGAAATATTCTTTTATGTACTAAGGATTGCTTATGTCTTTATGTTTGTCCGACTGGCGCAACAAATACAGAAAACAGCATTATTGATGTAGAGAACTGTATTGGTTGTGGAGATTGTGCTGATGCATGTCCATCTGGAGCTATTTCCATGGTTCCTTTTGAATACCCTCCACAACAACCGACAAAAGAAGAAGTTGTTAACGCTTTAAGAGTGTTATTACGCAGTAAGTCAGAGCAAGAAAACATATCAGCAGGATTATCAGGTAAGCTAGCTAAAGCATTAGAAAAATCAAATCGCATTATGGCAGAAGAATTAACTCGCGAATCTGGGTATTTGCTTCCGCAAAGTGAAAATACAAGAAGTTTTTTAGAATCACTATTGGACAATAATCAATATGGGGATTTGCCAGTTGATATTGTAAATAAATTGTTAGATATTATGTATAATATAAAAGAAAAAAAGGAGGACAAAAAAATGAAAAAATATCGTTGTACAGTATGTGGGTATATTCATGAAGGAGAATTAACAGAGGATTTTAAATGTCCTAAATGTAAACAACCAGCATCAGTATTTGTAGAAATAAAAGAAGCAGATGAAACAGTAAACAAATATGCTGGAACAAAGACAGAAAAGAATTTACAAGATGCATTTGCAGGTGAAAGTCAAGCAAGAGGGAAATATACTTATTTTGCAGAGGTAGCAAGAGCTGAAGGCTATGAGCAAATAGCTGCAATATTTGAAACTACTGCATGGAATGAACAAATACATGCTCGTATGTGGTTTGATGCCCTAGGCAACTTAGGAACTACAGCAGATAATCTAAAGGCAGCTGCTGAAGGTGAAAATTATGAGTGGACAGATATGTATGAAAGAATGGCTAAAGAAGCTAAAGAAGAAGGATTTACTGAAATAGCTGAAAAATTCCGTCAAGTTGGTCTTATTGAAAAAGAACATGAAAGACGTTATTTAACATTATTAGATAATGTTGAAAAAAATAATGTATTTAAAAAAGAAGAAAAAACTGTATGGGAATGTAGAACATGTGGACGTTTAATAGAAGGAAAAGAAGCTCCTGCAATTTGTCCTGTATGTGGCTACTCACATTCATTCTTCGAAGTGCGTGCAGAAAACTATTAATATAAAAAGTATGTTTATATAGCTTATGATTAAGATAGCCAAGCAAGGATTAAATTCCTTGCTTGGCTATCTTTTTCTTCATATGTCCTGTATTAGATTAGGGTGACAACTGAGACTTCTTAAACATCCCATAGACGATGATATAGTATCAAGTTACCAAGTGTAAATATATACGCCTAAACTATCAAATGCTACCTAATGCTTTTAATTGTTAACTGAAATGTAATAGAAAGACTAACTATTAAAAGTCAAGAGGTGAAATAAGAAATATTTAGGAATAATTTAAATTAAAATACGCATGAAAATATGATCTGTAAGAACAGATCTAAATAATAAATATTTTTTTGTTTTGC
>JAQVYQ010000093.1 GCA_028708575.1 Tissierellia bacterium | reverse complement strand
TTAATCTTCAAAACTTCCTAATGGATATAATGGAAACTTTGATATTAATTCTCGTGTTCTTTTCTTACACTCAGCTAAATTTTCTTCATCTTCCGGTGCAGATGCAACTTGATCCATAATATCTGCTATGATTTTTATTTCATCTCCCTTTAATCCACGTTGAGTTATAGATGTAACACCTATACGTACTCCGCTTGTTACAAATGGAGAAGCCGGATCAAATGGTATTTGATTTTTGTTTACTGTAATTCCTATACTATCAAGTGCATTTTGAAATACTTTACCACTTATTCCCTTTGATCTAAGATCTACCATAACAATATGATTATCAGTAGTCCCGCTTACTATTCTGAATCCATGTTTAGTTAACTCTTCAACTAAAGTCTTTCCATTTATAAGAATCTGTTCCATTATATTTTTAAATTTTTCAGAAGTTGCATACTTAAAGGACCACACCTTAGCTGCCATAGTTGTTAAATGCATAGAACCAATTGAACCTGGAAATACCCCCTTGTCAATTTGTTTTGCATACTCCTTCTTACAGAGAATAAACCCACTTCTAGGTCCACAGAAAGTCTTAGTTGTAGATGATGTAACAAAATCAGCATATGGTACAGGACTTGGGATTACACCAGAAGCTACTAAACCACTGACATGAGCCATATCAACCATGAAATATGCACCAACTGATTTAGCAATCTCACCTATCTTTTTATAATCTATCAATCTTGGATATGAGCTACCACCTGCAATTATAAGTTTTGGTTTAAATTCCTTTGCCTTTTCTTCTAAGGCTTCTAAGTCAATCATTTCTGTCTCAGGATTAACTCCATAAAAATCATATTGATATACCTTAGAAAGAAAATTCGCTGGACTTCCATGTGTTAAATGGCCTCCTTGGTCAAGTCGCATACTTAATACCTTATCTCCAGGACTTAGTACTGCAGCATAAACCCCATAATTTGCTGACGAACCTGAATAAATTTGAATATTTGCATGCTCTGCTCCAAATAATTCTTTGGCTCTTTTGATTCCTAGTATTTCAAGCCTATCTGCTTCATGGGATCCTGCTTGAAAACGAGCGCCAGGATATCCTTCTAATGTCTTGTTTGTAAAAATAGACCCTGACAATTCCATTACCTCTAAAGGTGCTGTGCTTTCAGATGCAATCATTTCAATATTATACTCTTGACGTTTTAATTCATCTTCTACTATTGAATACACCTCAGGGTCAGAAATTCTAGTATTTTTTAACATATCATCTACCTCCTTCTATTCCTAATTGTCTTGAAAACATTTTACTATCCTTTTCTCAATAGTTTCATATATATTATCTAACAATTCAAACAATAAATATATCTTCATTTTTGTCTAATCATTTATCAATTTTGACAAATTGAATAAATCATTTTATGTGATTTGTATGAATTATTAAAGGATAGCCATTTAAGTCTATCCTTGAATTATTCCGCATACTCCTAATATAAGTGATAATAAATAATATACTAACAATTGCCTAATGAACTAATAATTTATAGGCTTTGATCTCATCCATATTACTTATTTCCTTGTATATATACTGCAGGGGTAACACCAGTATTTAGTTTAAAATATTTATAAAAATTATTAAGACTTCCATAACCTACCTTCTCTGCTACTTCTTTTATTCCAAAATTCTCATCTTTTAGCAATTCTATAGCTTTTTTAATCCTTACTTCATGTATGTATGAGATAGTATTTGTATCCATGTACTTGTTAAATAGTCTAGAAATCTGGCTTGGCGATATATAGAATATATTTGAAAGCAGAGTTAAATCTATCTTCTCCTGATAATATTTATTAATATACTCTAAAATTGCATTTAATGTTGGATTGTCTGTAAAATTCCATCCTATAGCTCTGGCAATTGATTTCATTAACTGCTTATACTCAATTGGCTTTAAAATTATATCTTTTGCGCCTAACCTAAGAGCTTGTTGAGCATATTCAAATGAATCATGAGCAGTTATTATAATATAGCTTTTATCTGGTTGATTCTCTATTACTTTAAAGCCATCCATAAATGGCATATGTATATCTAGAAATACTAATTGTACATCCTTATTCCTTATTAATTCTAGAGCCTCAATACCATTTTGAGCAATACCAACTATTTCTATTGGCAATCGTTCTTTCTCCACAAAGTGACTAATAATTCTAGCAACAGCAGGTTCATCGTCTACGATAATAGCCTTTATCATGTTTCCCCTCCTCACATCTTATAGGTATATACATTATTACACCTGTTTCTCCATTATTATTTGATATTACCTTCATCATAAAATCCTCTGAGTATGCAGATTTAAGCTTCTCATAAATGAAAGATAATCCATGTCCAGTATTACTCGTTATGCTTTTATTTATTCTATTCATTGTAACTTGGTTTAGAGGAATACCATTATTTATAATAGTAATTATAGCTGTATCTTCTGATTTCCTAACAATTATCTTAATTATCTTCTTATCATCACTTGGTGAAAATCCATGAGTAAAGGCATTTTCTACAACTGGCTGCAAAAAGTTAAAGGGTACCATCATATTTATTAATTCCTGGTCAATATAATATTGGACCTCCAATTGACTCACATACCTTAATCTCTGTAGATTTAAATATGTTTCCAAATATTCGATTTCAGCATCTAATGATACAAAATTCAAGTCAACCGTCATAGTATATCTGAACATCTTAGACAGATTGATTATAGCTTCATACAAATCATACCTATCACCACTTAATGACATACTAGCTAAGGAGTTTAATGTATTAAAAAGAAAATGATGATTTATTCTTAAGTTTGTTACTTTATCATTAACTATATTTAAGCTTTTCTCAAGAATTTCATTACTAGATAAAACTTCACGAAGTGATTTATCTTTTTCTACCAACAAATTACGAGATGTATTAAAAGTGCAGTAGCTTGATATGCTTCTTACTATTTGCTTTAACAAGCTTTGTATGCCTATAATTGTACTTCTAGGTGAATCATATAGCTCATCATGGTCTGTAGTTGTTAAATCAGATATTAAAATATGTCCACCTCTAATTGAGCCCAATTGCTTCCCATTATACATAATTGGATAATGAAATACAGAGAGTCCATATTCACAGGTTAATTGAGCACCTTCTTCAATATCTAAGTCATTGAAGTCTTTTTGTAGCATACAATTGCAATACTTAGTATTTCCTTTAGGATCACACATTTCATTACAGTAAGCCGGAAATTTGTTGCTTTGTATTACTATTGACCACATCTCATCATATATAGTAAAAGGTAGACTAATAGTCTCAAGAAGCTGCATTCTAATTGCTTCTATAGCTGAATATATTAAATTCCCCTGACTTAAATCTGCAGTTTTATAATCCTTTTCTAATGATTCACTATCAATATTAATTTCTGAGTCATAGCTCACAGGGTGTGAAACCATAAATTCTCTTACTGGGGTCTTTCCTTTGTTTATAGTTGTATGAGATGTATCTGCCTCAAGATAGAAAAACATTCCTTTTTTGAATTTTTTTTCTACTCCATTTATTATGTATATTCCTTCACCATCTAGTATATATAAAAACTGATCAATTCCATAATGAATATGCTCCTGAAGACTTTTCCCAGGAAGTACACAAGTAATACCTACGCTAAATGATTGCCGTGGATTTTCATCATTTTGTGTATGTATCCAATTTATATGTCCCCATTCTGTTTTTTGATTCATAATATCCCTCCAGCGTTCCCAATTCATCATCTTGAAAAATTTCTACTACCTTACTCTCCTACTAGACTAGACGTAACTTTTTTTATTTCTATATTCTTCATTTCGTTTTCTCAATAAATTCTTTTATTGTAGTTGAAACTGCATCACCATGTCCTGTTATGAAATGTCCTCCTGTTTGAAAGACAGCAGTTTTAGCATTTGTTTTGGCGATAAATTTCTCGATGTTCTCATATTTTGGCATAGTATCATCTTTAGCGTGAACCACTAAAATAGGAGCTGCTATCATTTCAATTTTATAATCGTCATAATTAATATCCATATCTATATTTGTTATTAGTTCATCCATTTTTATACCCTTTTTACGAGGCTCCACTGGGAGCATTGTATCATACATGGATTTGTCTATCTCAGATTTAAACATAGATTTAAAAACAAAGCCAAAACACTTTGTGGAAAACCACATTGGAAAGTCATTAACAAGTGGTGCCGGTGGCCCCATCATTCTCTTTATTTCATCACGTGCCATTTTAGCAGTATTGATTTTTTGGCGTTGGTTGAGAGGGTAAATCAGAGCCAGGATAACCAAATCGTGATGAAGCTATCTTCCTATAATCCTCTCCTACTAGGCTTTTTAAGGATACATAAGCTTGATCATATCCACCAAAGATGCCGTGAGATATGAGAATCGTTTCACCTGTACCTTGGTCCATATAACTAATTTTACCATAATCACTATAAGTGGTCTTTATATCATAATTATTAAGTCTCTTATACGCATTTTTAATATCAATCTTATATTGCAGAGCTACAATCAATGTAAGTATAAATAATATT
>JAQVYQ010000037.1:7441-19148 GCA_028708575.1 Tissierellia bacterium | reverse complement strand
TTAGCTTAACTAGTAGCATTTTGTCTAGAAAAAGGTGTAAATAACATCCTTCACAGAGAGATGGAATTAAGGTTAAACCGTGATACCCTTCATCCTATTTAGGATGAAGGGTATAATTATGATACATACTAAGGAGGAATAAGATGTTAGAGAATTTACCAAAAACTTATAATCCCAAAGATTTTGAGGATAGACTGTATAAATATTGGAATGATAATGGTTACTTTACCCCAAAGGTGAGTAAAGAAAAAGAATCATACACTATTATGATGCCACCACCAAATGTTACTGGTAGCCTTCATATGGGTCATGCTCTGAATAATACTATTCAAGACATATTGACTAGATGGAAAAGGATGGACGGATATGAAGCTTTATGGCTACCAGGAACTGATCATGCTAGTATATCAACAGAAGCAAAAGTTGTAGCTAAAATGAAATCTGAGGGAAAAACAAAAGAGCAGCTTGGTAGAGATGGATTTATTGAAGAAGCATGGGGTTGGACCCGCGTTTATGGTGGAAGGATTAAAGAGCAACTAAAGAAATTAGGAGTATCTTGTGACTGGTCTAGAGAGAGATTTACTTTAGACGATCAATTGAGCAAAGCAGTAGAAGAAGTGTTTATTAGACTATATGAAAAGGGTCTTATTTACAGAGGCGATAGAATTGTAAACTGGTGCCCTAGTTGTAAGACTGCTATTTCTGATGCAGAAGTTGAGCATGAAGATTCTCATGGGTATATATGGCAAATCAGATATCCTATTAAGAATAGTGATGAGTTTATTGAAATCGCTACAACTAGACCTGAGACTATACTAGGAGACCTTGCAATTGCAGTAAATCCTAAAGATGAAAGGTATACTAATCTAATAGGTAAGACCGCCATACTACCGTTAATAAATAGGGAAATTCCAATAATAGCTGATGAATATGTTGACATGGAATTTGGTACGGGTGCTGTTAAGATTACACCATCTCATGACCCTAATGACTTTGAGGTAGGGGAAAGACACGGGTTAGGCCAGTGCATAGTTATATCTGAGGATGGCACCATTAACGCTGAAGATTGTGTTTATGAAGGTTTAGATAGATATGAAGCTAGGGAAAAAATAATAAAAGATCTTGAAATAAATGGATATTTAGTAGGGGTAAAGGGCCATGATAATTCTGTTGGACATTGTGAAAGATGTAAAACTGTAATTGAGCCTTTAATTTCAAAACAATGGTTTGTAAAAATGGAACCATTAGCAAAACCTGCTTTGGATGCTTATAAAAATGGCCAACTTAATTTTATTCCGGAAAGATTTGAGAAGACATATGTACACTGGTTAGAAAACATTAGAGATTGGTGTATATCTAGACAATTATGGTGGGGACACAGACTTCCTGTTTATTATTGTGATACTTGTGGCGAAACTATAGTATCTAGATCTAAAATAGATAAATGTTCGAAATGTAATAGTGCTAATATTAGACAGGATACTGATACATTAGATACATGGTTTTCATCAGCTTTATGGCCTTTCTCAACATTAGGATGGCCTGATAAAACTGAGGATTTAGATTATTTTTTCCCAACAAATGTACTTGTAACCGGTTACGATATTATATTTTTCTGGGTAATTAGAATGGTATTTTCAAGTATAGAGCAAATGGGAGAAGTCCCTTTTAAAGATGTATTTATGACAGGTCTAGTAAGGGATTCTCAAGGAAGAAAAATGAGCAAATCTTTAGGCAATGGAATTGATCCTCTTGAAATAATTGATGAATTTGGAGCAGATGCGCTAAGATTTACTTTAGTTACTGGTAATAGTCCAGGAAATGATATGAGATTTTATACTGAAAGAGTAGAAGCAAATAGAAATTTTGCTAATAAATTGTGGAATGCAACTAGATTTGTTCTAATGAATTTAGAAGAAGATATTTCATATGATGATATTTCACAGGATGAATTTAAAAAAGAGGATGAATGGATAGTCTCAAGATTAAATGAAGTTATAAAAGATGTTTCCAATTATCTTGATAAATATGAAATTGGTTTAGGTGCACAAAGAATATATGAGTTTATATGGGAAGATTATTGTGATTGGTATATAGAAATGGTTAAATCTAGACTTTATGGTGATGATAAAGAAACTAGTATTGTGGCCCAAAAAGTCCTATTATATGTATTAAAAGATATATTAAAGATACTACATCCATTTATGCCTTTTATTACTGAGGAAATATGGCAGCATCTACCTGGTAATAATGAAGCATTGATAGTTAGTAGTTGGCCATATTTTAAAGATGAATTTGTATTTAGAGAATCTGAACAAGGTATTGAATATATAAAAACTGCAATAAAAGCTATTAGAAATGCAAGAGCTGAAATGAATATTATCCCATCAAAGAAATCTAATATAATCTTTGTAACCACTGATGACGATATATCAAAATATATAGAAGTAGGAAAGAGATACTTTGTAAATTTAGCTAGTGCTGAAGATATAAAAATATTTGATACAAAAGACGGATTAGGTGAAGAAAATATTTCAATTGTCCTTGATAAATGTCAAGTTTTTCTACCATTAAAAGAGCTAATTGATTATGACAAAGAAATTGAAAGATTAGAAAAAGAAAAAGCAAAATTAGATGAGGAAATCAAAAGAGTATTAGGTAAATTATCCAATGAAGGATTTGTAAAAAAAGCTCCTGCAAAAGTTGTTGAAGAAGAGAAAGAAAAGCAAATTAAGTATGAAGAAATGCTTAATAAAGTATTAGAAAGACTAGAGAGTTTAAAGAAAAGTAAATAGGGGGATAAAAATGAACTATCAAGAAGCATTATCTTATATAAATGATAAAGATAAATATGGTTCAAGACTGGGCCTGCATTCAATCACTAGATTAATGGAACTACTTGGCAATCCCCAAAATGACTTAAAATATATTCATGTAGCAGGTACTAATGGAAAGGGTTCTACATCTTCATATTTAGCTAATTGTTTAAAAAGTGCTGGTTATAAAGTTGGGTTATATACTTCTCCTTATTTAGAGAGATTTAATGAAAGAATTCAAATTAATGGAGTAAATATACCAGATGAAGATTTAGCAGTGATTACTTCTAAAGTAAGAGATAAAGCAGATATTATGGTTAAAGAAGGCATGCATCATCCTACAACTTTTGAAATAGTAACTGCAATTGCATTTGTATTTTTCCAACAAGAAAATATTGATTATGTTGTACTAGAAGTTGGACTAGGTGGTAGGTTTGACTCTACAAATGTAATTGAAACTTCACTTGCATCTGTAATTACAACTCTTGATTACGATCATATTAACGAATTAGGCAATACACTTAGTGAAATTGCTTTTCAAAAAGCTGGAATAATTAAAGAAAATGGTATTGTTGTGTCCTATCCACAAGAAGAGGAAGCTTGGAATGTCTTAATGGATGTAGCAAGAAAGAATAATGCTGAGATTTATTTAGAACCGACTAAGAATATTAATATTAAAAGCCAAAATGAATTTGGTTCAAAATTTGACTTTATTTACAAGGATATAGTGCTAGAAGGTATTGAAACATCAATGATAGGTCATTATCAAATTTACAATGCTTGTCTTGCTATATATACTATTTTACTATTAAGAGAAAAAAATCTTGTAAACATTACAAATAAGCAAATTTATGAAGGTGTAAAGGCTACTAAATGGAAGGGAAGACTTGAAGTTTTAAGAAGAAACCCTACTTTTTTAATTGACGGCGCTCATAATCTTCAAGGTATAACAAATTTATCAGAGGCTCTAAAATTATTTAAATATGATAAATTAATTTTGGGGGTATCAATTTTAAAGGATAAGGATCATAAAACAATGGTTGAACTATTAGGTCCTTTAGCCGATAAAGCAGTTTCTACTGAAGTAAAAATGCCACGAAAATTAGATTCGGAAATCCTAGCTGAAGAATTGAAAGAATATGTGCCTGAAGTTTATGTAGCAAAAGAAATAGAGGATGCAGTTTTAAAAACTATTGAACTTGCTAATGACAATGATTTAATAGTGTTTGCTGGTTCTTTATATATGATAGGCGAAGTAAGATCAATTGTAAACCTTTTATAGATTATCTATAGAAGGTTTACTTCTTTAATAAATATATTTAATATTCCTTTATAAATTGATTCTGTATTGTTCTTCCAAGTATTGCAGATTCTCTTACCTTGTTCTTCCGTTGCTACTTCAAAATATAGACTAAAAAGAGTATCTTCATTTTCAATTAATTTTAGATTAACTGTATACTGTTCATTTTCCTTTTTATAATAGTCACCTATAATTTGTTTTTCTTTAACTTTCAATAATTTATCAATTTTGAACTTGTTTTCTAATTCCAACTTTATTTTATCTGGAATTTTATTCTTCAATAAATCTAAAGTAACAATACCTTTTTCAATTATACAATATTTTTCTAATTCATCTTCAATTACGATTTTAACTAATTCATTATTAATTAATTCGCTTAGATACTGTTGTAGTGAGAAGTAGTTCATATATCCCTTTTCTAAAACTAATTCTGTCAATTTAATATTTGTGATTTTATTTGGTAAAATACTTAAAATATATAAAATTAATAATTTACTCTGTGCTACATCTTCTGTATTATATGAGTTCATTTATATCACCCTTTAATTAGAATAATTTTATTATACCATAAAAAATAGAGAAGTGAAATTCACCTCTCTATTAATAAAATTACTATTTCCCTGCCAATTGCCTTTGTGCGCTTTCAACTAATCTTTTGACCATATAACCGCCTACATAGCCATTAATTCTAGAAGGTAAATTACCTTTATCTATATTGTCATAATTATCTACTCCAATTTCACTGGCTATTTCAAGTTTCATTTGGTCTAGAGCTTGACGTGCCTCTGGGACAACTATTCTATTACTATTTTTTTTATTAGCCATTTTAGATCCTCCTTTACAACAATCAGAATATTGTTGTAGTATTAATATTTCCATAGCAATAAATTATATTCTAGAATATTTTAGTAGCAAGTATATTATTTATTATATTTGGAAATATCATAATTTCGAACAAATTTTAATAGTAATAAATAATTTAAAAGAGAATATCTATAATATACAGGAGGGATTATTATGAAATATTATAGATATGGTTTAGCTATAAAGATTACAGTTATAGCTTTAGGTCTTATAATTATATTTTCTAATATAATAAAAAATAGTAATCAAATTAGCGAAGTATATTCATTAAAAAAAGAACTTCCAATATATAGTGTAGATAGAAAAGATAAAAAAATTGCTCTAACAATAGATTGTGCATGGGGAGATGAATTCACATTAGATATCCTTGATGTATTAGATGAATACAATGTAAAATCCACATTTTTTTTAGTAGGATTTTGGGCAGATGATTACCCACATCAAGTTAAAGAAATATATAATAGAGGGCATGAAATTGGCAATCATTCTAGTACTCATCCAAATATGTCACAGCTTTCAAAAGGACAAATGATTGAAGAATTAGAAACTACAGGAAATAAAATAGAAGAGTTAATAAACAAAAAGCCAATTGTTTTTAGACCACCTTATGGTGATTATAATGATTTGCTAATTCAAACAGCCAGGGAATTAGGATATTATACAATTCAATGGGATATTGACTCTCTTGATTGGAAAGAACTTGGAGTCGACCCAGTAGTAGACAAAGTAGTAAAAAACGTTTCTCATGGCTCAATTATTCTATGTCATAATAACGCTAAATATATAAAAGAATATTTACCTATTATATTACAAAGACTACAGGAAAAGGGATATGAATTTGTACCTATTTCACAACTAATTTATAAAGATAATTTTGAAATTGACAACAGTGGAAGACAAATATATATAAAATAACGAGGGATTTTTGTGGATCAAAATATAATGTTCATCGGACTTATTGAAGAGGGTAACAGTCATAACCTATTTAAAATTACAAATGAACTATTTAATATTTCAGGTTATAGTATTATATTTAATTGTATGGATAAAGTTTTTGCATATAGCAATAATAATAATGTTCTAATCGTTTTTGATTTTATAGCTGAAGATCTAATAAATCAAAGTTCAACATATTTCAATTTTGATATTGTTGTTTATTCGTCTATTAACAATGATTATCAAGATATTGCAATTAATTTGTTTAAACACAGCAAAGTATGCATATATAACTCAGATGGAGAAAGTATGATACCTCTATTGGGTAATTTAGAAAATGTAATAGCAATAAATTATGGCTTTAATAACAAAGCTAGCTTGACCATCTCTAATTATAATATTGATGAAAATATTGAGGCCAATTTATGCTTACAGAGAGATATTATGCCGTTTTATGATGAAAAAATAGAACCGTTTGAATTTGTATTAGAAATTAACTTATCTGATGAGAAAATTATTTATCCAGTTTTAGCAGCAGCTACTCTTAATCTAATAATAGGAAATAGCATATTAAATAGAAAACCATTTAAAAATGTTAGCATAAACATCAAAGCTGAATAACCTCAGCTTTTTTTAAATGCATAAAATGATGACCTCAAGAATATCTATAGAAAAAGGAATAAACACATGAATAGGAGGTAGTATTATGGATAAGATCATTGAGGCAAATAAGGCAAATTTAGTGGGTAAGGTGGTTTCTGATAAGGAATTTAGTCACGATATGTACGGAGAAAAGTTTTATGTTTTTAATTTAGAAGTTCCAAGATTAAGTTCTTCAGTGGATATATTACCAATTACTATATCTGAAAGATTATTGTTTAATTTTGACTTTGAAGTAGGAAAGTATGTTATAATTGAGGGACAACTTAGATCTTACAATAGATTTGTAGAATCTAATAATAAATTAGTCCTAACAATTTTTGCTAGGGAAATTTCAATACCTCAAGAAGAAGATTTGCAAGATAAATTAAGAAAACCAAATGAAATCTATTTAGATGGTTTTATATGCAAAAAACCCATATATAGAACTACACCATTTGGTAGAGAAATTACAGATATCTTATTAGCAGTTAACAGGCCTTATAATAAGTCCGACTATATTCCATGTATAGCATGGGGGAGAAACGCTAGATATTGTGAGAATTTACTTGTAGGTGATCATTTAAAAATATGGGGTAGAATTCAAAGCAGGGAATATCAGAAAAAATTATACAATGGTGAAGTCGAAACAAAAATTGCTTTTGAAGTTTCTATATCAAAATTAGATCATATACAGAATGATAATAATAGGATTGAAGGTTATGAATTGGAAGGATAGAAAATATGGATGCAAAAATTGTATTAATAGTAATAGTATTTATTATATTAATTAGTTATCAATATACATTAAATAAAATTCTAAAAGAACTTTGTGAGTTAAAACAAGTATTAAAACAAATATTAAGTGATAATTCAAAGTAATATATAGGTTTATTTATAAATTAGGTGAAAGGAGATAGGATTTTGGAAGTTTGCAAAAGAAAAAAAGTATTATTTTCAAAAGAAGAAATTAATACTAGAGTAAAGTCTTTAGGTGAAGAATTGAGCAATTATTATAATGATAAAGATTTATTGGTAGTATCACTTTTAAGAGGAAGTTTTATTTTTGCTGCTGATTTAATTAGAGAAATTTCAGTTCCTTTAGAAGTAGATTTCATTACTACTGCAAGTTATGGAAATAATGAAGTTTCTCCTGGAACGGTTGATATAGTCCATGACTTAAGAACTAATGTGGAAGGAAAAGATGTTCTTATAGTTGATGATATAATTGATTCTGGATATACAATAGAAAAAGTAATAGAACATATTCAAGGGAAGAATCCAAAATCAATAAAAATATGTGTAATGTTAGACAAACCAAGCAGGAGAAAAGTTGATCTAACACCTGACTTTAATGGTTTTACAATTCCAGATGTATTTATAGTCGGATATGGTTTAAATTATGGTGACCACTATAGAAATACCCCTTATGTTTTTACATTTGAATAAAGCACCTATAGTAAACTGAAGGTTTGTTAAAGGGGGTATTCTATGAGAATAAGGAAACCTGGAATTTTCGAAGCTAATAATATCTATTTAATGTTAGGATTGGCACTACTATATGTCGGATATTTAGTACAAAGTAGAGAGATAATTACAGGGCTATTAATTACGGAATATATATTAATATTTCTACCTAATATTGTTTATTTAAAATTCAGGGGTTATTCTTTAAAAGGAGTATTAAGACTAAATCCTATTAGTTTTAAACAAAGCATAATAATTATATTTATTATGTTATTTGCTTATCCAATTGCAGTATTTCTCAACGCTATATTTATAGCATTTTTTAATAGCTTTAGTTCAGCAGTTCCAACTTCAATACCTATTCCAACCAATCCTTTTGAATTCTTTATAGGAATGATTGTAGTTGCCATATCTCCTGGAATATGTGAAGAAATTATGTTTAGAGGAACTATGGTTAGTGCTTATGAAAAGCTTGGGTATAGCAAATGTATTGTAATAACAAGTATCTTATTTGGAATATTTCACTTTAATGTATTAAATTTTATTGGCCCAACATTCTTAGGTATAATACTTAGTGTTATACTTTTTAAAACAAATTCTATATTTTCATCCATATTAGGTCATATATTAAACAATGGAATTGCATTGACAATTGGATATTTTATTACTAAATATTCTAACCAAATAGATGAGTTTGCAATAAATAATACATATATACCAGAATCTTATCAAATTATTATGTCATTATCTTATTTTGCAATTATAGCTTTGATATCTGGTATAGTTTTAATTAGATTAATAAATCTATTGCCTGTTAGTAATAATAATGATTTTGATTCTAATTTGAATAATGTAACATTTAGTCGTAATAATTTTAGAATTATTATATATATACCTCTTGCAATAGTTTTTATTATATACATAGTTTTGAACTACAAAATGCTTTTTAATGTATAATCAAATATCAATTCCTAATAATACTATTAGGAGTGATAAAATGAATATCAAAAAGAGGAAAGCTAAAGAAATTGATGAGAATAGTATAAAATTTGAAATCGCATCAGAACTTGGCTTAGCGGATAAAATTAGGGAAGAAGGATGGGCTGGATTAACAGCTAAAGAATCAGGCAAGATTGGTGGAATTATGACTTCTAGAAAGAAAAAGGCACAAAAAAGTATTACAAAAAATAATGTGGAAGATAGCTAGGAAGATATTTATGAAGAGTTATGAAAAGTTTGCATCACTGTATGATGAACTAATGGATGATTTTGATTATAATGAGTGGTCAAATTATATTATAAGTATTTTCGAATATTATGGTATAAAACCTAACAATATTTTAGAAATGGCTTGTGGAACAGGTAATTTAACTTATCATTTAGCAAAAAGAAGATATAATTTAGTAGCTTTTGATTTGTCATCAGAAATGCTTACAAAAGCATATGAAAAATTACATAAGTTTAATAATGTTAAATTGTTAAATCAAAACATGGTTGATTTTAGTATTAATAAAAGCTTTGACTGTGTTGTTTCCATATGTGATAGTATTAATTACATATTAATAGAAGAAGAGTTATTAAAATGTTTTCAAAATGTGTACAAGCATTTAGAATCTGACGGTATATTCATCTTTGATATTAATTCTCATTATAAATTAAAAACTATAATAGGGAATAATACTTTTGCAGAAGATAGAGGAAATTTGTTTTATACTTGGCAAAACTTCTTTGATAATGATAATGAAATTTGTGAATTTTATTTGACCTTTTTTAAAAGAAATGAAAATGGACTATATCACCGTTTTGATGAAGACCATATAGAAAAAGCATATAAAAATGATTTTATAAGGAAAATTCTAAAAGATGTAGGTTTTAAGAAAGTTGACTATTACAACTCTTTTACATTTGATATTGCACATGATACTAGTGAAAGGATAAATTTTGTTGCTTTAAAATAGTATACTAATTTAGTAATATTAAGAAGCAACTTAGTTTAGCATATTTTTTTTTAATAAGGGCATATTAATTGACATAGATTTATGATTTTGATAATATTAATTTAATTAGTACTTTATGTGATATATTTATGGAGGGATTTTTGATGACAAAAGGTACAGTAAAATGGTTTAATGCTACAAAAGGTTATGGCTTTATAACCAGTGAAACAGGAGAAGATGTATTTGTACATTTCTTATCAATTCAGGGTGACGGTTATAAGACATTAGATGAAAATCAAGAAGTGGAATTTGAAATAACAGAAGGTGAAAAAGGATTACAAGCTAGTAATGTTATAAAATTATAATATTAGTATTATAGTTATGTATACTTATTAAAATAATTCCAATAAAAAGCCCCAACGCGGGCTTTTAATATTTTTATAAAGGTGATAATATGAAAGATTATATGATTCGAGGAATTGACAGATTAGGTAAATTGAGAGTTTTTGTAGCGAGATCTACAGATTTAGTAGAAGAAGCTAGGAAAATTCATAATGCTTCACCTACAGCTACTGCAGCTTTAGGTAGAACACTTACTGCAGGGGCTATTATGGGCGCTATGATGAAAAACAAAGATGATTTGTTAACTCTTAAAATTTCTGGGGATGGTCCATTAGGTAAGATATTAGTTGTAGCAAACAATAATGGTCAAGTTAAGGGGGAAGTTGATTTTCCCATGGCTGATTTACCTAGTAGAAGTGATGGAAAATTAGACGTAGGAACTCTTGTAGGTAAGAACGGTACAGTAACTTCAATAATGGATTTGGGGTTAAAAGATCCTTATGTTGGTCAAAGCAGCTTGGTTTCAGGGGAAATCGCTGAGGATATTGCAAATCTATATGTAACCTCTGATCAAACTCCTACTGCAGTAAGTTTAGGTGTTTTAGTGGATAAGGATATATCATGTAGAGCAGCGGGAGGTTATATAATACAATTAATGCCTGGTATAACAGATGATGAGATTGATATTATAGAGGAAACCCTATCTAATATGGAGCCAATGTCAACTATGATTAATAAAGGTCTAACACCTGAAGAAATAGCAAAAAAGTTACTATATAAATTTGATATAGAAATACTAGATAGATTAGATTTAGAATATCATTGTGATTGTTCTAGAGAAAGAATAGAAAAAGTAATTGTTAGTTTAGGTAAAAAAGAGATTCAAGATATTATTGAAGAAGATGGCCAAGCAGAAGTTGTTTGCCATTTCTGTAATACCAAGTATCAATTTAACAAAGAAGATTTGACTATTTTATTATTGACAATTCAATAATTATGATATATACTAACTTAGTGCCTATCAGCTAGTATAAGCTTTAAATTTCATTTATTGTTTATATAGTATATAGTATATAGTAAATTTTGGATACTGAGTATATGGTGAACTGCAGTATGCAAAACAGGATTGCCCGAATAGCTCAGTCGGTAGAGCAGTAGACTGAAAATTTACGTGTCGCTGGTTCGATTCCGGCTTCGGGCACCATATAGGTAATGATTGGTAATGCGGAAGTGGCTCAGTGGTAGAGCATCGCCTTGCCAAGGCGAGGGTCGCGAGTTCGAATCTCGTCTTCCGCTCCATTTTATGATATAATATATATTAATATGGCGGCATAGCCAAGTGGTAAGGCAGAGGTCTGCAAAACCTTTACCCCCAGTTCAAATCTGGGTGTCGCCTCCATAACTAA
>JAQVYQ010000037.1:0-7341 GCA_028708575.1 Tissierellia bacterium | reverse complement strand
ATTTTTTTAGGAGGTCTCACAATGGTTCCATTCATTCCTTTGAATAAAGCTAATATTGCAATAGTCGATGGGAGAGCAGATAATGAAATTGTAAATAATCTGAAGAATTTTAATATAAAGGTAATAAGAACAATTAAGTGTAAGGAATTGCAAGAAAGCGTGTCTTATCACCCAGATATTGTTATGCATCCAATAAATCATAATACTTTAATAATTGCACCAAATGTTTTTGATTATTATGAGAATGAACTATATGGATTGGGCATTAATCTAATAAAAGGCGAGGCAATACTTGGCTGTAAATATCCAAAGGATATTGCATATAATGTAGGTAGACTCAAAGATATTGCTATTCATAATTTCAAGCATACGGATGAAAGATTAAAATATTTTTTAAAAAAACAAAATTTAGAATTTATAAATGTAAATCAAGGGTATAGTAAGTGTTCAATTATGATAGTTGATGACATAAGCGGAGTAACTGCCGATATTAATATATATAAAAGATTATCTGAATTAGGATATAATATGTTATTAATTCAGCCAGGATATATTAAACTCTATAATGAAATATATGGATTTATAGGAGGTACTTCTGGTAATTATGATGAGAATACTATTTTATTAACTGGGAAAATTGACAATCACCCTAATTATAAAGAAATTATTAAATTTCTACAAAAAAGAAATAAAAAATTAGTCTATCTATCTGATAAAGATATTATAGATATGGGAACTATAATTACTCTTGCAAAGAACTGTTAATTTCTTTTAAGTAAGGAAGAAATTATTGCTCTATTCATTGTATACTCAATTTACAGAAGAACATACTATAAGGTAAGGGAGTGATATTGTGGAGTCCATTAAGATTGTAGCAAATCAACCAAAAGAAAAAATCAACAAAGTAGTGCTTTCCTATCCCTTTAATACAAAAATTGAATTTGAAAATGAAAGTGTCGCAAATACTGAATCTTTAATTTTTAATATAGATAGAGAAAAAGTTGATGAGAATATAATATATGATAGTCTTGTAAATTTCATACTTCATTTAATAAATAAATTATATATGAAAGACATCATAAATATGGAAGTTTCAATTATACTAAAGGACTTCATTGATAGCGATATTGAAGAAGTTGAAAATACTGTGTATGAGTTACTAATAGATGAAGATTATTTTATAGATGATAAAAAGATTATTTATAATGAAATAAGGGAATATATTTCAAATAATAATATTTTAATTATAGAGGGATATTTAAGATTTAGAACCAAATCTTTCGGAAATTTAATTGATAATATAATTGAAAAAGTAATCATGGATATTCAAATGGAAACCGAATATGAAGATTTTATTGAAATGTTACGTTATTATCTAAACTCTCAAATACCAAAAGTTGATATAGTAAATGTAGTTATAAATAATAATGGTTTTCTCTTATATGATCATAAAAGTAGGAAGATAGAAAATGCATCTATAAAGTCTATAATTGAAGAATATAAAATAGATGATCTTAGTAAATCAGACGTACTAGTTAGTTCTTTAATTGTATTAGCACCAAATAAAGTAATCGTTCATATAAAAAATGATAATGAAAAAGAACTTATGCAAATACTAAAAAAGATATTTACTGATAGATTAAGCTTTTGCTATAGTTGCAATTTATGTGATAAAACAATAGTGAAAAATGACATAGACTAAGAGTTAATTAACTCTTAGTCTTTTAGTTGATCTACTAATAATTTGTTGTTTGTTGATTCTTACATATTAGCTGTAGAGTGTTCCCAATTAGACTTTGCATTTATAATGTTATTGATACTTTCCTGGTGTTTAACCCACTAATGGCTACGTTCATAGGTTTAGGTCTTAAATAGTAGGACATGTCAAATGAGAACCAATTTTATGTGAGTTTATGTAAAAAAATGAATTGCGTTTCAAAACTGAGTAATATAAAGTATAATATTTGAAAATCTATCCAAAAATGTTATTATTGTATATAGATAAATGAGGGAGGTATAAAAATGAATGGAAAAATTGTAAAACCATCTATATTACCAGGATTTATGGAACTTACACCTTCTGACCAAATTTTGTTTAATAAAATGATGGACACTATAAGAAAGAATTACGAAAAGTTTGGCTTTTTACCAATAGATACTCCATTAATTGAGAAATCTGAAGTGTTATTAGCAAAAGGTGGCGGGGAAACAGAAAAACAAATATATAAAGTTGTTAAAGGTGATACAGATATGTGTCTAAGATTTGACCTCACAGTTCCTTTGGCAAGATATGTAGCACAACATTATTCTGATCTTAGCTTTCCATATAAAAGATATCATATTGGCAAAGTATATAGAGGAGAAAGAAATCAAAAAGGTAGATTTAGAGAATTCTATCAAGCAGATATTGATATTATTGGTAATGGAAGTTTAGATGTAATTAATGATGCAGAAATCCCAAGTGTAATATATTCAACATTTAAAGATTTAGGTTTTGACTCTTTTACAATTAAGATAAACAACAGAAAGATATTATCCGGATTTTTTAATAATCTAGGAATAAATGATTCGACTTTCGTACTCAGAACTGTAGATAAGCTTGAAAAAATAGGTATAGATAATGTAAAAAATGAACTTAAAGAAATTGAAATATCACAGACTAGCATTGAAAAGATTATTGAATTTATTTCTATTAATGGAACTAATGATGAAATAATTAGTAAATTAAAAGACCTAAATATTGATAATGGCCTATTTGTGGAAGGCTTAAATGAATTATCAAAAACTGTAGAGTATATAAGACTATTTGGTGTTCCAGAAGAAAACTTTGCTGTTGATTTGACAATTGCAAGGGGACTTGATTACTATACTGGTACTGTATATGAAACTTTCTTAAATGAATATCCAGAGATTGGTAGTGTTTGTTCGGGTGGAAGATATGATGATTTAGCTACATATTATACAAAACAAAAACTTCCTGGAGTAGGTATATCGATTGGCTTAACAAGATTGTTTTATCAACTTACTGAGGGTGAAATAATTAAGAGTACTGATAATTCATTAACTCAAGTATTAGTAATACCAATGGATGGGTATATGGATTATGCAATAAAAGGCTCTAGTATTTTAAGAGAAAGTGGTATATATACTCAAGTGTATTTTGAAGAAGGAAAAATGGGCAAGAAATTTAATTATGCTGATAGATTAAATATTCCATATGTAATAATTGTAGGTAAAGAAGAATCGGAGAACAACAAATATTCATTTAAAAATATGAAAACTGGCGAACAGAAAATTATATCTATGGATGAAATTTTAGAGTGTTTTAAATAATGTTTTTTTGTATAAGATATAAGACCTTGACAAATCATATATGAAATAATAAAATATATGTAATTAGTATATATAGCTGTGATGGGAAGAGTAGGTTAATTAATTTTATTTAGAGAGAGAAGATCTTGGCTGTAAGTCTTCTTATATAAATAATTACCGAAAACCACCCCTGAGCTGAATCCTATAAGGATTGCCGTTTTAGAACGTTATTCTAAATGAGAAGTAAATAGGGTGGAACCACGACCTTTCGTCCCTACAATTTGTAGGAATGGAAGGTCTTTTTTTAGATTTTTATAAGGAGGATATATAATGATAAAAATAACATTACCTGATGGTACAACAAAAGAGTATGAAAAGGGAGTTAAAGTTTTAGATGTAACTAAGGATATATCTGAAGGATTAGCAAGAGTGGCATTAGGGGCAGCTGTAAATAAAGAAACGAAGGGAATGCAGGAATCAATTAATGAGGACTCAACTTTCAATGTTGTAAAATTTGATGATTACGAAGGTAGGCAAATATTTTGGCATACATCGGCTCATATAATGGCATTAGCTGTTCAAAGACTGTATCCGGATGTGATATTTGCTATAGGCCCAGCTATTGATAATGGATTTTACTATGACTTCGATACAGACCATAGATTTGTACCAGAAGATTTAGAAAAAATAGAAGCTGAGATGAAAAAGATAGTAAAAGAAAATTATTTACTAGAAAGATATGAAATGCCAAGAGATGAGGCCTTAGAGTATTTTAAAGACAAGAATGAAATATATAAAGTAGATTTAATTGAAAATCTTCCATCCAATGAAATAATCTCATTTTATGAACTAGGCGAATTTACAGACCTTTGTAGAGGACCTCATCTTTATGATATAAAAAAGGTAAAAGCAATTAAACTAACAAGTATTGCTGGTGCATATTGGCATGGTGATGAAAATAATAAGATGTTACAGAGAATTTATGGTATTACCTTTGAGAAGAAAAAAGACCTTGACGAATATCTGGAAAGACTTGAAGAAGCTAAGAAAAGGGATCATAGAAAGTTAGGCAAGGAACTTGATTTATTTAGCATGCATGAAGAAGGACCTGGATTTCCGTTCTTCCATCCAAAAGGCATGGTTTTGAGAAATGTTTTAGAAAATTATTGGAGAGAAGAGCATACTAAACGTGGCTATGGTGAGATTAAGACTCCTCTAATATTAAATGAAGAACTATGGCATAAATCCGGTCACTGGGATCATTATAAAGAGAATATGTATTTTACTAAAATTGATGATGGTGATTATGCTATTAAACCAATGAATTGCCCTGGTTCAATACTTGTATATAAGTCAGATATGTATAGTTATAGAGATTTTCCTATAAGAATGGCAGAACTTGGATTAGTTCATAGGCATGAATTATCAGGCGCCTTACATGGACTTATGAGAGTAAGGAGTTTTACTCAAGATGATGCTCATATATATTGTTTGCCTGAACAAGTCAAGAGTGAGCTTAAAGGTGTTATAGACCTTGCTGATAATATGTATAATGTATTTGGTTTCAAATATCATGTGGAACTTTCAACAAGACCTGAAAACTCAATGGGTTCACAAGAACAATGGGATTTAGCAACAAATAGTTTAAGAGAAGTTTTAGAAGAAAAAGAAATTGATTTTATAATAAATGAGGGTGATGGAGCTTTTTACGGACCAAAAATTGACTTTCATCTTGAAGATGCAATAGGTAGAACATGGCAATGTGGAACTATACAACTTGATTTTCAAATGCCAGAGAGATTTGATTTAACTTATGTAGATTCTGACAATGAGAAAAAAAGGCCTGTAATGATTCACAGAACGATTTTAGGAAGTATAGAAAGATTTTTAGGCATCTTAATTGAACACTTTGCTGGTAAGTTTCCAGTATGGATATCTCCAATACAAGTTTCAATACTACCTATTTCAGACAAATTTAATGAGTATTCTTATGAGCTTATGAAGGAATTCAAAGATAAGTCCATAAGAGTAGAAGTAGATGATAGGTCTGAAAAAATCGGATACAAAATAAGAGAAGCACAACTTCAAAGAGTACCATATATGTTGGTAGTTGGTGAAAAAGAAGTAGAAAATAGATTAGTATCAGTAAGAAAAATAGATGAGGGTGATATAGGCCAAATGGCTGTAGAATCATTTACAGATAAAATATTATACGAAATTCAAAATAAAGGCATTTAATTTTCTATAATAAAAGAGTGTACAATGTACGCTCTTTTTTTAAGTTGCATAGTTAATTGGTTTTTTGTATTTTTTATAGATTTTGTCTAATTCCTCACTATCCATAGTTTCTTTTTTGATAAGTGTATCAGCCAATTCTTCTAGAATTTCATTATTCTCATCAATTATGTTTAGGGCTTCATTATAGGCTCTATCTGTTATCCTTTTTATCTCAAGTCTAATTGAATCATAATTGTATCTAATATAAATTTCATCTAATTCCAGTGTACCTAAAGAACTCATGCCATAACTACATACCATTTCCCTTGCAATATCAGTTGCTTTATTTAAGTCATCTTTTGCTCCAGTAGTTATTTCTTTAAATTTATATTCTTCTGCAGCCCTTCCTGCTAATAATCCAGTTATCTTAAAATATAACTCCTTTTCTGTTAGTAAATATCTTTCTTCATCAGGAAATTTTAGAACATATCCTAATGCCTGGCCTCTTGGAATTATTGATATCTTTTGCACTAAATCAATATTTAATATCTTAGATACAAGTGCATGACCAGCCTCATGAAAAGCAATAATATTTTTTTCTTTAGCTAGAATACTTGGATTTTTGACCTCTAAGCCTGCAAGTACTCTTTCTATTGCTGCATCGAATTCATTAATGGAAATAATGTTTTTGTTATTTCTAACAGCAATAATCGCAGCTTCATTTGCGATATTAGCAAGTTGAGCCCCAGACAATCCAGTAGTTTTTTTAGCAATAGATTCAATATCTAATGCTTTATCTAGTGGCTTATCGTTAGTATGAACTTCTAAAATCTTTTCTCTTGCTCTTACATTTGGATTTCCAACATAAATATGTCTGTCAAATCTCCCTGGTCTTAGTAAAGCCTCATCTAATAAATCTAATCTATTTGTTGCACCTATTACAATTACTGTTTCGTTTGTATTGAATCCATCTAATTCTACTAATAATTGGTTTAGTGTTTGATCTTTTTCATTATTAGATTCAGAATTTCTTTTTGACCCTATGGCATCAATTTCATCAATAAAGATAATACTAGGTGAATCCTTTTTGGCTTTTTCAAATAAAGTTCTAACTCTTTTGGCTCCGACTCCAACATATTTTTCTACAAACTCCGAACCGCTTGCATATAGGAATGTAGCCTTTGTTTCACCAGCCACTGCTTTTGCTAATAAGGTTTTTCCAGTACCAGGTGGTCCGTAGAATAAAATTCCTTTAGGAATTTTAGCTCCCATTCTTTTATATTTATAGGAATTGTTAATGAAATCAATAGTTTCTTGGAGTTCATCTTTAATTTCTTCTAATCCTGCTACATCTTTGAATGTAACATTAGACTTATCCTTTTCTCTAGTTGTATCTTTTTCTGTAGCTAATATTGATGGCATTAATTGGGGCTTTTCTTCAATGCTAAAATAGTAAATCAAAAGGGCAATAGTAATTGCCATAACTAATAATCTATCTCCTAGTTTTAATGTTCCAGTTATCATGGATGGTATGAACCAACTCAATACTAGAATTGTTGAGATAATTATTCCTAAAATCACAAAAAAAAGAACTGCTCTTTTCTTTTTCAATTTATCCCCACCTTCAAATAGTCTAAAGTTAGTGTATCCAAAAGGAACTTTAATATAATAATAGTATAACTGGAAGTTATTTTTTCAGATGGTTATAATTAGAATTAATAAAAACAATGAATTTCTATAATGTTAAGATTCTATTGAAAAATTAGCAAAAGTTGTAATTACTTAAAGATGAAGTTATGTATTAAATAAATA
>JAQVYQ010000036.1 GCA_028708575.1 Tissierellia bacterium | reverse complement strand
TAATATTCCTTTTTTAGAGGCTCCACCTATACCGCCAAAGAATCCTAAAGGTATAGAAATAACAAGTGCACAAGGACATGAAATTACTAAGAATATTAATGCTCTATATAGCCATTGGGAAAATGTTGCTCCTTCTATGATTATTGGTGGTATTACAGCCAAAGCTAATGCTGCAAATACAACAGCAGGTGTATATATCCTAGCGAATTTGGTTATGAATTTTTCAGTAGGTGCTTTTTTACCACTTGCATTTTCAACTAAATCCAATATCTTAGATACTGTAGATTCACCAAAACTCTTAGTTACTTCAATTTTTAATACTCCATTTTTGTTTATAAATCCACTTAATGCCTCACTAGAAGGCTCTAATTCTCTAGGTACCGATTCTCCTGTTAAAGCTGATGTATCCACCATTGAGTTGCCTTCTATAACAAATCCATCAAGAGGAAATTTTTCACCTGGTTTTACAATGATTATGTCACCAATTTTTACTTCTTCAGGAGAAACTATTGTTTCATCATAGCCTACAAGAAGATTTGCATAATCTGGCCTAATATCCATTAAATCACTAATAGATTTCCTGGATCTGTTTACAGCTATATCTTGAAACAGCTCACCTACTTGATAAAATAGCATAACTCCTACTGCTTCTGCATTTTCACCAATGATGAAAGCTCCTATTGTTGCTATACTCATTAAAAAGTTCTCATCAAACACTTGGCCTCTTTTTATATTCCTTGCAGATGCCCTTAATACTTCTCCACCTACTAGAACAAATGCCATTAAGTAAAGAAGTAAGTTAAATGTAGGATCTACATCTAATACCATAGCAGATATTAAAAGAGCAGCACTTATTAGTATTTTAAAGATTTGTTCTTTAAATTCAAACCCTTCCCCATGTTCATGTAAATGAGAATCGGAAGGTGAATCCTTTTTCTTCTCTAGAACTTTAACATCTGGCTCATGTTTATTTACTATTGTTTTTATCTCTTTTATTAGTCTTTCATAATCATAATCCTCATCTGTTTCAAGTGCTAATGTATTAGTAATAAAATTCATTGAAGCACTTACTCCATCTATTTTATTGACCTCCTGCTCAATTTTTGCTGAGCAATTGGCACAGTCTAATCCTTCTAAAATCAATTCCTTTTTAATTGCTGCCATCATATACTAATTCCCCCTTTCCTCTTGTTCTTTTATATGGGCTAGTCCATCATCAAATATTGTTCTTACATGTTCATCATCTAAGGAATAATAAACTACTTTCCCATCCCGTCTATTTTTAACAAGTCTTGCTTGCTTTAGAACTCTTAACTGATGAGATATAGCTGATTGAGTCATATTTAGTACTGAGGCAATATCACAAACACACATTTCAGCTTCATCTAATGCACAAAGTATTCTAACTCTTGTTGAATCACCAAATACTTTAAATAACTCAGCTAAATCATATAATAATTCTTCATTAGGCATGTTTTTAGTTGCCCTTTCAACTACATCTTCATGTATAATTGTACAATCACACTTCTCAACTTTTATTTTACCTTCCATTATTGCACCCCTTTTAACTGAACACTTGAGCATTCATTCATATGTTAATATTATTATATGATACTCAAGTAATACTGTCAATATAAATATATGAATAGTTGTTCAAGTGTATTGCTCAGTCACGGGTTTTTTACACTTAATCACAGTATGGTCAAGAAAAATGATAAAAATAATAAGCGAACATTTGCAGGAGTGACTATAATTCTTAGTGAATGGAAGATAAAAATCCGTTAAGCAGCTTTCACACTCTTGAGATAGACCCCAAATATATTGAAAGATGTAGGATTTTTGTCTGGAATGAACTATAGAATTATTCATCTACGAAACCGTGAACATTTATTTTTATCATTTTTCGTCTTTATTCAATTAACTATCAATCTTAATAACTTTATTCATAAGTTCTGAATATTGCAATATATTTTAATATATGTTAAAATTAATTACAGGAAAACATTTTCCATAGTTTTTACTTAGATTATTATATCAATAGGATGATGGTTATGAACATTGAAGTCAGACTCTTTGCAACATTTAGGAAAGGTAGATGGAAAAATAAATTTATAGATTTTGATGATAAGTCTAACATCAAGGATATATTGGATTATTTAAATATTGAAGAAGACCAAGTAAGTATTGCTTTAATTAATGGGAAACATAGCCATATTGTTGAAGAATTAAAGGATGGGGATGTCTTAGCACTATTCCCACCTGTTGGCGGCGGCTAAAATTAACTTGCATAAATTTTATAGAGACTAATCTCGATTCATTAAGACCTAATAGGCCTCAATGAACGATAGGGTATAGAAAGTAATTTCTATGCCTGCCGTAGAGCAAAGAGATTATTATTCACACTATTTTTTGTGAATAATAGTCTCTTTTTATTTAAATTTTAAAAGGGGTGATTTAATTGGCTAAAGGTATAGTTATTTATCCAGACAAATGTACAGGCTGCAGAACTTGTGAACTTACGTGTTCATTCACAAAAAATGACATATTCAATCCAAAGGATTCAGCTATTGCTGTACTTCCTTATGATGAAGTTGGCTTGCAGGTTCCTATGACATGTCTACAATGTGAAGACCCACACTGTATGACAGTTTGTACTGTTAATGCAATTACAAAGAATGAAAAAACTGGAGTAGTTACAGTTGATGATGAAAAATGTATTGGCTGTAAAATGTGTGTAAGTGCCTGTCCTTTTGGTAATATGACTTATAGTTCAAGATTAAAAAAGGTTTTAAAATGTGATTTATGTAAAGGTATTCCACAATGTGTAAAGGAATGCCCTACAGACGCTCTTCAATTTAAGGACTTAGACGGACCTTTACACAAGAGGAAAAATATTGGAGACTTATTTAGTGATGTATTTGGGGAGGTGTCTAAATAATGAAGGGTTGGACTGGCAAACTTATAAGAGTTAATTTGACTGAAAAGACTATAAAAATTGAAGACACCAATATGGATGATGCAAAATTATATATGGGTGGTAGAGGATTAGGTTCAAAATATCTTTATGATGAAATAGACCCTACAATTGACCCATTAAGTTCTGAAAATAAGTTAATATATATGACTGGACCATTAACTGGTACTTATGCAACTTGTGCAGGAAGATTTAATATAGTGACTAAAGCACCTTTAACTGGCACTATTGGCGCTTCTAATTCAGGCGGAAACTTTGGTCCTGAAATGAAATTTGCAGGTTATGATGGGATTATCTTTGAAGGCAAATCTGAAAAACCTGTTTATTTGCATATTAATAACGACACTATCGAATTAAAAGATGCTAGTCATCTATGGGGCAAAGATGTATCCGAAACTACAGATACTCTTCTATTAGAAAATGAAGAAGATGCTAAAGTTTCATGTATAGGTCCTGGTGGAGAAAAGCAAGTTTTATTTGCTACAATTATGAACGATAAGGATAGAGCAGCAGGAAGATCTGGTCTTGGTGCAGTAATGGGATCTAAGAACCTTAAAGCAGTTGTAATAAAAGGTACTAACGGAATAGACGTAAATGACAAGTTTAAGTTTATGGATGCTACTAAGGATGCTAAAGACAAGATATTGGCTAACGGTGTTACAGGCATAGGTGGTGGACTTCCTAGCTATGGTACACAGGTATTAGTAAACATTCTTAATGAAATGCATTCTCTACCTACTCATAACTGGAGAACATCAAGATTTGAAGATGGAGATAAAATCAGTGGTGAATTTTTAGCAGATAATTATCTCATTAGAAATAAATCATGCTTTGCATGTCCTATAGGCTGCGGTAGAGTAATTAAGATTCCTGATGGAAAATATAAAGGAATAGTTGCAGGCCCTGAATATGAAGCAGGTTGGGCTTATGGTGCATCTTGTGGCGTAAATGATATGAATGCTATTGACAAAGCTAATCATGTATGTAATTTACTTGGTATAGATCCTATTACAATGGGGGCAACAATAGCATGTGCTATGGAACTTTATGATATAGGGGTTCTTTCCAAGGAAGAAATTGGCGGAGAAATGAAATTTGGTAATGCTGATTCAATTCTTGAATGGACTGAGAAAACTGGTAACAGAGAAGGCTTCGGTGACCTTCTTGCTCTAGGTTCCTATAGATTGGCAGAAAAATATGGTCATCCAGAATTATCTATGAGTGTTAAAAAACAAGAAATGCCAGCATATGATGGTAGAGCTATCCAAGGTATGGGACTTGAATATGCTACTAGTAACCGTGGTGGATGCCATGTTAGGGGTTATGTTGTATCTCCTGAAGTACTAGGCATACCTCATAAAACTGATCCATTAGAAACTGAAGGTAAAGCAGGATTGCTGAAATTATTCCAAGACTTAACAGCTTTAGTAGACTCTTCAGATATTTGCCTGTTTTCAACATTTGCTATTGGCTTGCCTGAGATAGCAAGTATGCTAAGAGCATCTACTGGATTAGAATTAAGTGATGAAGAATTCCTACTAGTCGGTGAAAGAATATGGAATCTTGAAAAATTGTTTAATTTAGAAGCTGGCTTAACTAAAGAAGATGACACTCTTCCACCAAGGCTTTTAAATGAACCAGTAACTACAGGACCAGCAAAAGGTAAAGTTGCAGAACTAGATATTATGCTAGAAGAATATTATGAATTAAGGGGTTGGGACCAAGACAGCATCCCAACTGATGAAAAGTTAGATGAACTTTCATTAGCAAATAAAGCCTTAGCATAAAATCATATAGAACATCCATTAGTATTAATGGATGTTCTTAATTCAATTAGAAGGTGATAAAATGAGTCTTGAGATTATTAACAGTTATCCAAAAGAAAAAAGATATACATTAGCAATCCTACAAGATATACAAAGAGAACATGGATATATCCCTAAAGAATACATGGAATATACTTCTGAATATCTTAATCTGCCTCTTAGTGATGTCTATAGTATTGCAACCTTTTATAAATCATTAAGTTTAAAACCTAAAGGTAAATATGTTATAAAGGTTTGTAATGGCACTGCATGTCATATAAGAGATTCCATTTCTATATTAAAAGAACTACAGGATATTTTAGGTATAGAATCTGGAGAAACCACAGAAGACGGTCTTTTTTCTTTGGAAATTGTAAACTGCATTGGTGCATGTGCTTTAGCACCAGTAATGCTTATAAATAATAAATACTATGGCGCTATGACTAAAGAAAAAGTTAAAACTGTAATAGAAGACTTACAGGGGGTGTCTGCAAATGTATGATATCTCTAAGAAAAAAACCATACTAGTATGCTGTGGTACAGGTTGCTTAGCCCATAATAGTTATAAAATCTATGAGGATTTAAAAGATAAATTAAAGGATAATTCAAATATTGCAGTTGAACCAATTGTTAAAGCAACTGGCTGCAATGGTTTATGTGAAAAAGGTCCTGTTGTAAAAATTCATCCTGACAATATATCCTATTTTAAAGTATCAGCAAAAGACGTAGATGAAATAATAGAAAAGACAATTATAAATGGTCAAATTATAGATAGACTACTATACATTGATGTTAATCAAAAGAAACGAATTGTCAATCATATGGATGCTTCCTTTTACAAACATCAACACAAGATAGCCCTTAGAAATATTGGAGAAATAGATCCACTAAGTATCCAGGACTATATCGAGAATGATGGCTATAAGGCATTACATAAGGCATTATTCCAAATGAACCCTAAGGATATAATAAATGTAGTTGAAAATTCTGGACTAAGAGGTCGTGGTGGTGCAGGCTTCCCTACAGGTCTTAAGTGGAGAACATGCCAAGGATATGACAGTTTTCCAAAGTACGTAATCTGTAATGGTGATGAAGGTGACCCGGGAGCTTTTATGGATAGAAGCATTATGGAAGGAGATCCAAATACAGTCATTGAAGGAATGATTATATGCGGATATGCAATAAATTCACACAAGGGCTTCCTCTATATTAGGGACGAATATGAACTTGCAAGAAAAAACATGCAAGCTGCTATTGATAATGCTAGAAAACTTGGATATTTAGGTAAAGATATACTAGGTAGCGGATTTGAATTTGATCTAGAAATAGTACGTGGTGGTGGAGCTTTTGTATGTGGTGAATCTACTGCTCTTATGGCATCAATAGAAGGCAATGTAGGTGAACCAAGAGCTAAGTATATAAGAAGTGTAGAAAGAGGATTATGGGACCAACCTACAGTTCTTAATAATGTAGAAACTTGGGCAAATATACCTCCTATTATTCAAAATGGGGCTGATTGGTTAAAAGAAATTGGTACGGCTAAAAACACTGGTACAAAGGTGTTCTCATTAGTAGGTAAGGTTAAAAACACTGGATTAGTAGAAGTACCAATGGGCACTTCATTAAGAGAGCTAGTCTTTGATATTGGTGGAGGTATAATTAAAAACAGGCCATTTAAGGCAGTGCAAACTGGTGGACCATCTGGTGGATGTATACCTGAAGAACATTTAGATGTTCCATTAGACTTTGATCATTTAAGTGCTATTGGATCAATGATGGGTTCTGGTGGTGTCATAGTAATGGATGATACTACATGTATGATTGAAATAGCGAGATACTATATGGAATTCTTATCTGAGGAATCCTGTGGTAAATGTACTACATGTAGAGAAGGTATTAAAACCATGCTTGATATATTAACTAATATTACGGAAGGTTTTGGTGAATTAGAAGACTTAGAAATGCTAGAAAGCCTTGGAAGTACAATAGAAACAGCTTCATTATGTGCCTTAGGTAAAACTGCACCAAATCCAGTTGTAACCACATTACATTATTTTAGAGATGAGTATATTGACCATATAGTAAATAAAAAATGTTCTGCAGGAATATGTAAAAACTTAACTACTTATTATATTGATAAAGATATGTGTATTGGCTGTGGAATATGTAGCAAAAAATGCCCAGTAGATGCTATTGCTGGGGTATTAAAAGAGCCTTATGAAATTAATAATGATCTATGTATTAAATGTGGCAACTGCTTTACTGCATGTCCTAATGGATCTGTAAAAACTGGAGGTGCTGCATATGCTTATTAATATAGATGGCAAGATGTGCAAAGGCCATGCTGGTGAAACTTTAATGGAAGTTGCAAATAGAAATAATATAGATATACCAAGTTTATGCTATAAAAAAGGCTTTGAAGGTCTGGGTAGATGTAGACTATGCTTAGTAGAAGTCAAGGAAGGTAAAAGAAAAAAAATCGTATCAGCTTGTGTATATCCTATAAAAGACGGTATAGAAGTAATTACTTCAACTGATGAAATTATCAAAATGAGAAAGGATATTATCCTTCTATTGCTTTTAAGATCTCCAGAAAACGACTACATAAAAGAGTTAGCCGAAGAATATGGAGTTAAATCGCCTAAAAAGTACAAAGACCAAAAGAATGATGATTGTATCCTTTGCGGACTATGTGTGGAAGCTTGTGAAAAGCTAGGAACTAATGCAATATCATTTGTTTATAGGGGAATTACAAAAAAGGTATCTACACCTTTTGATGATCCTTCAAAGGATTGCATAGGATGTGGCTCCTGTGCAGAAGTTTGTCCAACTAATGCAATTAAACTAAGAGAAATTAATGGTACTAGGACAATCTGGAACAGAAGCTTTGATTTAATCCAATGTACAGTTTGTGGTAATTACTACACCACTGCAGAATCCTTAAAATATGTTGAAGAAAAGCTAGATTATGAAGAAGACCATATATGCGAAAGATGTAAGAGAAAGGCCATGGGTTCTAAGTTTAAAGAATCCTTCCAAAATATATATTAATATTAAAGGAATCTTAGAGAATTAAAATCCTCTAGATTCCTTTATCATTTTTAAGTCTAATAATCTAAATGTCTTTGGTAATATCTTTCCTATAATATGCTCCTTCAAATTTTACCTTTTCGATGTTTTTATATATATTATCCCTGGCTATATCTATTGTTTCCCCAAGTCTAGTTACGGATAAAACCCTGCCTCCATTTGTAAGGAGTTTATTATCTTCATATTTTGTTCCGTTATGGAATAGAATTATTGAACTATCTAAACTATCAATATTTATCTCAAGGCCTTTTTTATATGAGCCAGGATAACCTGCTGATGTTAAGACTACTGTTACACAGGACTTGTCATCCCAGACTAAATCTGATTCTTCTAAGCTGCCATCTATTGTTTTTAAGAATAAATCTACAATATCACTTTTTAATCTTGGAAGAACAACTTCTGTTTCAGGATCTCCAAATCTAACATTAAACTCCAATACCTTTGGCTGTCCATCTAATATCATAAATCCTATAAATAATATACCTTTAAAATCTAGGTCTTCTTCTTTAAAGCCATTAAGTATTTTTTCTATAACATTTTTTTGTATTTTACTCTTTACTTCTTCTGTAAATAATGGACTAGGTGAAAAACATCCTACTCCACCTGTATTTGGTCCTAAATCATTTTCATAGATTTTTTTATAGTCCTTGGCACTTTCCAATGGAATTATCTTTCCATTAGTTACAAAGCATAATAAGGAAGCTTCAATTCCCTCTAAAAATTCTTCTATGACTATTTTATTTCCTTCATCACCAAAGCATTTATCATTTAGAATTTCCTTTATAGTATCCTTTGCTTCTTCTTTGGAATTACAAATTATTACGCCTTTACCTGCACATAATCCATCTGCTTTTATTACTAAAGGTAACTTAAACTCTTCTAATTCGGATATGGCTTCTTCATAGTCTGTATATGATTTATACTTTGCTGTAGGAACCCCATACTTTTTCATAAATTTCTTTGAGAAGTCTTTACTTCCTTCTAGTTGAGCACATTTTTTATTTGGCCCAAATATTTTTAAATTGTGTCTCTCAAACTCATCAACAATTCCGCCACATAAAGGATCTTCTGGACCTACTACTGTTAAGTCTATCTTATTTTCTATTGCAAATTTCAATAGCTTATCTATTTCATCAGCCTTTATATCAATATTTTCAGCTATACTTTCTGTTCCACCATTGCCAGGAGCACAGTATATTTTACTAACATTTTGAGACTGACTTATCTTCCAACAAAGAGCATGTTCCCTTCCACCACTACCTATTACTAAAACTTTCATACAACACCTCACGATTATTTTTAATAAGACAAATCAATAACTAGGCTTATAATATACATCCCTTCATAATAAAAAACCCAACAGCTTGCATTAATCTCGGGGGGAGAATAATAAAAACTTGCAAGCTGTTTATTGGATTTTTCATCTGCATTGTTTATGAATTGTTAATTAGTGTTTGAAATGTCTTATTCCAGTAAACACCATTGCTATGCCTTGTTTATCAGCTTCAGCAATAACCTCAGGGTCCTTAATTGAGCCCCCTGGTTGAATGACTGCTGTTACTCCAGCTTTTGCCATAGCTTCTACAGAATCACCGAATGGGAAGTAACCATCAGATGCAGCTACACTGCCTTTGATTTTGTCTCCACTTCTATTAATTGCACTTTCTGCTGCCCAAAACCTATTTACTTCTCCAAGACCAATTCCTATAGTAGCTTTGTCCTTAGCTATAACTATTCCATTGGACTTTATGTTTTTGGCAGCTTTCCATGCAAACATTAGGTCTTCCATTTCTTTTTCAGTAGGTTTTTTATTAGTAACCACTTGTATTTCATCATTTAGAAGTATTCCATTTCTATCTTGTATTAATAGTCCACCTAATACTTTTTTATAGTCTACATTCTTGTAATCATTCTTGTTTATGTCAGGAATTTGAATTAATCTAATATTTTTCTTTTTAGTAAGTATTTCTAAAGCTTTTTCTGTAAATGAAGGAGCCATTACTAGCTCTAAAAATATGGAATTTATCATCTCAGCAACATCAAGATCAATCTCTCTATTTGCTGCAATAATTCCCCCAAATATGGACTCTGTATCGCATTCATAAGCTTTTGTATAAGCTTCAAACAAAGAACTTCCACTGCCTATTCCGCAAGGATTAGTATGCTTTACAGCTACTACTGTTGGTTCATCGAACTCTTTTAATATATCTAAAGCTCCATTTCCATCGTTGTAGTTATTAAAGGATAATTGTTTTCCGTGTAGTTTTTTACCTGATGTAATGGAACCTGGTACTTCAAAGACTTCCTTGTAAAGAGTTGCTTCTTGATGAGGATTCTCTCCATATCTTAACTCTTGTCCACGATTTAATGGTATTGTTAACATTTCAGGAAATTTAACATTTGTCAATTTATTAAAGTATTCTGCTATTATCGCATCATAATAAGCTGTATAGTTAAACACTTTACATGCTAAATATTCTTTTGTGTTGTAGCTTACTTCTCCATTTACATTTAACTCTTCTAATACTTTATCATAGTCAACTGGATCAACTATTACTGTCACAAATTTATAGTTTTTTGCAGCAGCTCTAATCATGGAAGGTCCACCTATATCAATGTTCTCAATAATATCTTCATGAGTAGAACTCTCATTTTTTATAGTATCTTCAAAAGGATAAAGATTATTAACTACCATATCAATAGAGCCTATTTTTAGGTCTTTAATGGTTTTTACATGGGTTTGGTCATCTCTTTTGTATAACAATCCTCCATGTATATATGGATTTAATGTCTTTACTCTACCATCCAATATTTCTGGAAAATTTGTAATCTCATCTATTTCAATTACATTCAATCCTTCTGCTTTTAAGGCTTTTGCAGTTCCCCCAGTAGAAATTATTTCCCAGCCTAAATCTGCTAAAGCTTTAGCAAATTCTACTATTCCTTCTTTTTTATAAACACTAATTAGCGCACGTTTCATAAGATCACTCCTAAATCGTTTTAACTAACCTTCCTTCAATTCTTAGTTTCTTATCACAGTATAATCTCACTGCTTCAACTAAAATCTTATGCTCTATTTCTAGAACTCTTTTTTGAAGGCTATCTACCGTATCATCTTCATATACTTTTACAACTTCTTGTAATATTATAGGACCTGTATCTGCATTTTCATCAACAAAATGAACAGTTGCCCCTGTAATTTTGCAACCATAATCAAGCACAGCTTGGTGAACTCTTTCTCCATAATAGCCCTTGCCACAAAAGCTAGGAATAAGAGAAGGATGAATATTTATTATCCTATTCTTATATTCTGATACAAAATCCTGGGAAAGTATTTTCAAATATCCTGCCAAAACTATTAGTTCAATATCTCTTTTCTTGAATTCCTCAATTAGCTTGTCATTATAAGACTGAAAATCCCTATGGTCTAATGGATTAATAAACATTGATTCAATTCCGGATTTTTTCCCTCTTTCAAGGCCGTAAGCACCGTTTTTATTAGAAATAATTAACCCTATTTCCCCATTAATATTACCTTGCTGTATATTATCTATTATGGCTTGTAGATTGGTTCCACCACCTGAAATCAGAACTCCTATTTTGGTTCGTGACATAGAACAACACCCTTATGGCCCTTTTTAATTTCTCCAAGGAAGTAGAATTTTTCATTCTTTTCACTTAAATAATTCTTTATATCATTTAATTCATCTCTTGAAACAGCAAATACAATTCCTACACCCATATTAAATGTTGAATACATTTCGTCTATACTAATGTTGCCCCATTTTTGTAATAGGTTAAATATTGGTGGAGTATCAATGACAGTCGTATCTATATTAGCCTCTAGTTCATCAGGTAACATTCTTGGAATGTTTTCGTAAAACCCACCACCTGTAATATGACTTAAGCCTTTAATATTGAATTTTTCTATTAAATCGTAAACTGGATCAACATATATTCTTGTAGGCTTTATTAGTTCTTGTCCTAAAGTACATCCTAATTCTTCAAAATAATCATTAACATCCAGCTTTTCCTTATCAAAGACTATTTTTCTAACTAATGAATAGCCGTTGCTATGGATTCCATTGGAAGGTAGCCCAATTAATATATCTCCTTCTTCTATGTTAGAACCATTTATTATATTGTCTTTATCTACTACCCCAACACAAAAGCCAGCCATATCGTATTCGTCTTCATCATATAGTCCTGGCATCTCTGCAGTTTCTCCACCAATAAGCGCACATTTTGCACTTATACAGCCGTTGGAAACCCCTTCAACTATACTAGCCATTTTTTCAGGTATTAATTTACCAGTACCAATATAATCTAGGAAAAATAACGGTTTAGCTCCTTGGCATAAGATGTCGTTTGCACACATAGCAACACAATCTTCTCCAATAGTATTGTGTTTATCCATCATAAAAGCAATTTTTAACTTTGTACCTACACCATCAGTTCCTGATACTAATACTGGTTCTTTGTATTTTGTAATATCTAATTGGAACAATCCTGCAAAGCCACCTATATCAGATAATACTCCTGGTATATGGGTTTTCTTAACTAAACCTTTAATAAGCTGTACCTCTTTGTATCCAGCTTCCTTATCTACTCCTGAATCCTTATATGTTATAGACATACTAGCCTCCTTATTAATTTGTTTCGTATAATGAGATTATGATAAAAAGGAACCGACCCCTTTTATCATTTTCTCTATTGCCTATTTATTTATCATTTACTGGATCGATTGCGTATTTGCCAGTGAAACATCCTGTACAGAATCCATTGCTTGGATTTACAGACTTAATAAATCCATCTATGGATATAAAATGTAGTGAATCTGCTCCTATTAATTGTTTTATTTCTTCTACGCTCATATTTGCAGAAATTAAATTCTCTTTACTAGGGGTATCCATCCCTAAATGACATGTATTTATAACTGGTGGTGAAGCAATTCTAATATGAACTTCCTTTGCTCCTGCTTTTTTTAGCATTTGCACAGTTCTTTTTATTGTTGTACCTCTGACTACTGAATCATCTACAAGGATTACTCTTCTACCATCAATATTTTCCTTTACAGGGTTTAATTTAATCATTACTCCTTGTTCTCTTAATTCTTGACTTGGTTGTATAAATGTTCTACCTACATATCTGTTCTTTATAATACCTTCAGCATATGGGATTTTTGATTCTTCAGCAAATCCTATGGCAAATACAATTCCAGAATCAGGTGCTCCTATTACAATATCAGCATCATTTTCTGACTCTCTTGCCAATTGTCTTCCTGCTTCTATTCTTGATAAATATATACTTTTGCCGTCTAGCATACTATCTGGTCTAGCAAAGTATACCAGCTCAAATAGGCATAGATTTCTCTTCTTTAGTTTTTTTGATATAGTCCTTAACCCTTCATCATTAATAAGCAATATCTCTCCTGGCTCAATATCACGTATAAAATCAGCACCTACTGTGTCAAATGCACAGCTTTCAGAAGCTACTATATAATCATTACCTAATTTCCCAAGACACAAAGGCTTTATTCCAAAGGGATCTCTTGCAACTATTAATCTATCATTTGTCATCATGGCAAGTGCATATGAACCTGAAATTTCATCTAAAGCTTTAATAACTGCCTCTTCAATACTGACTTTGCTATTTCTAGCAATTAAGTTTGCTATAACTTCTCCATCTAACTCTGATTGGAATATAACTCCTGAGTCCTCTAGACTATCTCGTAAACTATCAGAATTAACAATTGTTCCATCAAGAGTAATAGCTAATGCTCCTCTTTTATAGCCAGCTACTAATGGCAATGTGTTTAAAAGGCTATGATCATCTGTATTGAATGCATATCTTACATGACCTAGACCAATATTACCAATAAGTCTTTGTAGTCTTTCCTTTGGGAAAACCTCATGAACAAGGCCTGCCTCCCTATGATAATCTATAAAACCATTATTATTTACAGCAATACCAGCACTTATCTGACCTCTGTGTTGAAGTGCATAAAGGCCATAATATATAAGCTGAGCAACATCATTTCTGTCTGAACTATATATTCCAACTACTCCACTCAAAGTAGTACCTCCTATTTATTGAGCTCATCATTAAGCTCTTTATCCATTTTTATAACCCCTTCTACCATTTCCTTCTTATATTCTTTAAACTTTTCTCTCAATTCAGGATACTTTACTGATAATATCTGTACTGCTAAAAGCCCTGCATTTTCTCCACCATCAATTGCTACAGTAGCTACTGGCACACCCTTTGGCATTTGCACTACTGATAATAGAGAATCAAGTCCGTCCATTGTTGAAGATTTAGCTGGGATTCCTATTACTGGAAGTGGGGTAATACCTGCAATAATACCTGCTAAATGAGCTGCCTTTCCTGCTATTGCTATTATTACTTCAATGCCTTTGCTATCAGCGTTTTCTGCAAATTCAGCAGCTAGATATGGTGTTCTATGAGCTGAAATTACTCTTGTTTCATAATCAACACCAAATTTCTTCAATATATTTATAACTTTATTAGCAATTTCCTTATCTGAGATGCTACCCATAACTATAGAAACTTTCATTAATTTTCCTCCTTAGGCAAAATATTTTACACCTGATTCAAATATTTTGTGCTTTCCTTCCAATTTGACATTTTTATAAATATTGTCTCCCATTCTATCTATGGAAGTTATAGTAGCTAAAACTCTTCCATCTGGGCTTGTCAATGACTCTACTGACTTTTCTGAGCCTGTCAAATTATTTGAAACAAATTGTGTTGTAATTTGACCATTGCTTAATAATTTATCAGCATTATTGCCAAGAAGAATTCTTCCTTCTTTTGTAGCAATAGGAACTGTATAAGTTTCTCCAACTTCCATTTCATTCATCCATGGTGATAAATTAGATAGAACTTTTACATCTACCAAATCAGAGGTAAATCTACCATAAAAATTGCTAGTTATATAAGGCGAATTATCATCCATATTTGAAATTATGCCATTTTGAATTAATCCTAATTTAACCAATCCTATAGCACCTTCACCTATTCCTAGTACAAGACCACCATTATTTTCTAGAAGCTCTTGTAAAGCTTCTTTTATATATAAATTGTTAAATACTATATTTAATAGTTTTCCTGCTGCTTCAGGTTCATCTCCATATATTTGACCATTAGGTAAACCTAGGATTTGAGCTTTTCTAATCTTATCTGCCAATAACTTGTAGGATTCTTCTGTATCATTTTTAGATAATGAATTGAATACAAAAGTTTCCACTTCTGCTCCAGCAGCTTTAAAGGATTTAGCCATATCATATTCCCCATGATTTCCTGTAAATATTGGGATTATAACCTTTGGCTTTGCTATTGATAAATGTTTCTTTATAACATTTCCACTTGTATATGGAGCAATTTCTATCTTCTTAGTATCTTGATTTCCAATAGGGAAAACTTCTAATAAAGGCTTTTGCCATTGACTTAAAAGTTCATCAAGACTAATGATTTCTCCTTGTATTTCTATATGCTTATCAGCTATTGTCTTTCCTACTAAAGTGTAGTCAATTCCTTCAAATAGCTTATTTAAGTCCTTGCTGCTATCTATTTCTAGAATTATGGAACCATAAAGAGGTTTGTATAAATCTTCAAGAATACCTTCATTAATTACACAACCTATTTCATTTCCCAAAGACATTTCAGCTATAGACTTACCTATACCGCCAAAAGAAACAGTTGAGCTAGATAATATTTCTTTATTATTTGCTAATTCTTTTATTCTTATATAGTTTTTCTTTAACTCATCAAAGTCTATTAATCCATTTTCATTTATTTTTAAATTAACTACTACTACATTTGAGTCTGGTTTTTTGAATTCCTTTGAAATTATATTATCTACTTTTTCATAGGTTACAGCAAAACTAAATAGTGATGGTGGTACATTTAAATCTCCAAAACTACCACTCATACTATCCTTGCCACCTATACTTGGAATATCTAAATTCTTTTCTACTGTATATGCACCTAAAAGACTAGTAAATGGCTTGCCCCATTTACTAGGATTATCTCCTAATCTTTCAAAATACTCTTGGAATGTAAGTCTAATCTTTTTATAGTCCCCACCTAGGGCTACTACTTTTGCAACAGACTCAATAACTGCATAGTAACCGCCATGGAATGTACTCCACTTTGCTAATTTTGGATCATATCCACAAGTCATAATTGAGCATGTATTTGTTTCTCCTTCAGGAACTGGAATCTTTGCTACCATTCCTTCTTGAGGCGTTACTTTGCTTTTACCTCCTAATTGCATCAATACTGTTCCTGAATTAATTGTATTATCAAATCTTTCAACCAAGCCTTTTTGTGATGCTGTATTTAATTCTTTCATATTATCAACAAAGGCTTCTTTTGCACCCTTGTTTTCTACATGGGCCGGATTTACATTTAAATATATTTCTTCACCAGGCATAGCTATATTAACTTTAGCCTTTTTCCTAATTCCGTTTGTATCTAAGAATTTTCTATCAATATCAATTATTGATTTGCCTCTCCATACCATTTGAAGTCTATTTTTATCTGTAACTTCTGCAATTACAGTTCCTTCTAAATCCTCCGCCTCTACAAGGCTAACAAATTCATCTAGATTTTCTTTATCTATAACTACTGCCATTCTTTCTTGAGATTCAGAAAGTGCTATTTCATAGCCATCAAGGCCCTCATATTTTACAGGTACTTTATCCAAGTTTATATAAAGTCCGTCAGCAAGCTCTCCTACTGCAACAGCTACTCCTCCAGCACCAAAGTCATTGCATTTTTTTATAAGTTTTGTAGCCTTAGGATTTCTAAACAATCTTACTATTTTTCTTTCAAGTATTGGATTTCCTTTTTGTACATCTGCTCCTGATTTTTCAAGAGCTTTATCAGTTTGGACCTTTGAAGAACCTACAGCAGCACCAAGGCCATCTCTTCCAGTTCTACCACCAACAAGAAGTATTAAATCAGTAGGTTCAGAATCTCCTCTAACAACCCAATCCTTAGGAGCCGCAGCTACCAGTGCACCTAACTCCATACGTTTAGCAACAAATCCTTCATCATAGAATTCCTTAACAAAACCTGTAGTTGCTCCAATTTGATTTCCATAGGAGCTATACCCTTCCATTGCTGTTCGAGTAATTTTTCTTTGTGGTAATTTACCAGCCAATGTATCTTCGAATCTTTGTCTTGGATCAGCTGCACCTGTAATTCTCATAGCTTGATATACATAGGTTCTACCTGATAGGGGATCTCTTATCCCACCACCTAAACATGTAGCAGCTCCCCCAAAAGGTTCTATTTCAGTTGGGTGATTGTGAGTCTCATTCTTAAACATCAATAAATATTTTTCATTTTTACCATTTACATCAACATCTATTTCTATACTAGCTGCATTTATTTCATCTGTTTCTTCTTTATCGTTAAGTTTGCCTTTTTTCTTGATTTCCTTCATATTAATTGTAGCTAAGTCCATTAGAGAAGTTGCTCTAGCATTTTCTCCATAGACATATTCCTTAGAGTTTAAATATTCATTTATTGCTTCTTCAAATATTTCCTTGTATTTACCTTCATCTACTTTTACATCTGTAATCTCTGTCATAAAAGTTGTATGTCTACAATGATCTGACCAATAGGTATCTATTACCTTTAGCTCAGCAATACTTGGATCTCTTTCTTCGCTTTTAAAGTAGGATTGGCAATACAATAGATCATCCATATCCATAGCAAATCCAGCATTATTAGTCAAATCTTCTACTTCTTTTTCTGACATATTAATAAAGCCATCTAGTATTTGAATTTCATCTGCTTCATCATAACTATTGTCAGCTAAATAATCTAAATCAATTTCTGTATATTCAGTAGGATTGATATAGTATGACTTAATCTTTTTAAGGTCTTCATCATTTATATTCTTAAAAACAAATATCTTTGAATGATTAACCTTTATATCTAAATCTATAAATCTCTTAATTATTTCATTAGATGAGTCTTCTCTTTGATTGAATTGTCCCTTATGGGCTTCTATTCTGAATGCTTTCTCATTTTTCTCTAATTCTAGATTTCTTGAAAGTAAGTCTGTATACGGTTCATACAATAGTTCTTCTACTATTTTTTCTACTTGGCCATCATTAGTGCTTCTAATATCATATACATTTATTACCCTTACTTCCTCTAAATTAATGATTTCTAAATAGTTCTTAAACTCATTTAATAAATTATTTGCTTCAACATCAAATGCTTTTTTCTTCTCTAAGAAAATTCGTGTATTATTCATTTTACTCTCCTTTATAAAAAGATTATAATAGAGGTTTTTGCAGACTTGCAAAAACATACCCTAGCCTTTCAACCAAGCGTCTAGCTTTTTATACTAAACCTTTAGTTAATTGATTAATTGTCATTTGAGCACTAGCCAATATTCTTGCCCAATGTTTGAAACTCCCGAAAATCACAAATATTGACTTTCTAGATGTTTCATTAATCTTTTAACATTATTCTTTCTAATTCAAATGGTTCAATATATGTGTCACCTTTATATGCTCTCATATTTCCACCTGATATTTCATCAATAAGGGCTATATGATCATCTTCTCCAACTCTACCAAATTCAAATTTTATATCATATAGTTCTAAGCCTTTTTTAGCAAGTTCTTCTTTAACTACACTTCCGATTTTTTTAGTAAGTTCAACTAAAATTTTGTATTCTTCCTTTGTCATTATGTTTAGCATCTCTAATGCTTCATCTGTTATTAATGGGTCATTTCTTAAATCATCTTTTAATGTTACCTCAACATATGCATCTAATTCTTGAGCTTCCTCTGCATATAATCCATATCGTCTCATGAAACTTCCAACTGCTCTATAACGACAAATTACTTCTACACCTTTTCCAAACATCTTTGCAGGCAATACTAACATTGTTGCATTTTCTATATCTGCATCTATATAATGCGTTGGTATTCCTAAGTCATTTAGTCTTTGGAAAAAGAATTTTGTAAGCTTTAATCCTGATTTACCCATACCTTCTATACTTAAACCTACAGTATTAGCTCCTGGGTCAAAAACACCATTTTCTCCAGTAACATTATCTTTAAACTTAAGTAGATTATTACCATCTTCCAGCCCATAAACATCCTTAGTTTTCCCTTTGTACAATATTTTCATTTTTTTAGCTCCTTCAAAGTTTATTATATCCCACAAAAATAAATATAGCCCAGTCAGGTAGGTAAGCGAAACCTACCCGACTGGGCTTTTATCCCTCCGGTGTAATACCCAAGTTTGGTATCTGTGTCGCTTGGACCAGCAAGAAGTTCTTCGGAACCCTAGACACACTTTCGCTCATAGCAAAATGATTTTCGGTCATTTAATAGAAACATCCCAACCATATTATGGGATCTATATGAGCAACATTAATCTTTACAATTTGATATTAACATATTTTAGGCATAAGTCAAGATATTGA
>JAQVYQ010000035.1 GCA_028708575.1 Tissierellia bacterium | reverse complement strand
TTGATAACCTTAAATTGTTTCAAGATTAAGACCTCCTTCTTCTAAATATAATTAATAGAACCATTATATGCTCTAATCAAATAAAATGCAACTTTAATTTTAATCTGATTATGACAATTTTTCGTTGTTTAGTCACTTTGAAATGTCGTTTATACATTTAATATTTACATAAAAGTCAAATTTGATAATATATTTATTAAGGTTGGGGGGAGGTTTAATGGATAGTATAGTTAACTATTTTGAAAAGGAATTTAATCTTTCAGAAATTGAAAAGGCTAAATTGGAGTATTCATTAAATGTACTATTTACTGATATTTCTAAACTCTTAATACTTTTTATAATATTTTCAATATTTGGGAAAGTAAAAGAATTTCTCTTTTCAATGTTAGCTTTATTATCCATAAGACCATTTACAGGGGGATTGCATTTTAACACTTATTTAGGTTGCTTCATATTTACTGGCCTCTTTTTCTCTTCTGTAATAACCTTATACAATTTAGTAGCTTTAAGTAATTATTCCACATTTATCTTTGCTTTTTCATTCATTACAACCCTTACTATAGCACCAATAATACATAAAAATAGGCCGAGCTATTCTAAACATAAACTCAAACAGTTTAAGGTCATGGGATTAGCTAATATATCAATACATTTCCTATTATATTTTTTAGCACCAGAAAACCCATATCTTAATATTTCAGCATGGGTTATTTTATTACAATCTATTCAATTAATAATTAAAAAAGGAGTTGAAATTTTTGAAAAGAAGAATTCTAAAGTCATTATGTAGCTTTTTCATTGCTTTTGCCCCATTAATTATTGAGAAAACTGGATGTATCTATATATGGGGAGAACCAGAATGCCCTCTTGCTCTAAAAGATCTATATTCAGACAAGTAATACTTTAAAGACTATATAATTACTTCCGTCTAAAGATTGATTTTGAACACTGATCAATCCATGGTTTTTACTAATAATTTTCTTGATATTAGTTAAACCATTTCCATGACCTTTATTTAATTTTGTTGAATAGCCAGGATTAAAAAATTTAGAAAGAGTATTAATATCTATATATGAGTGCAAGTTTTTTATTTCAATTGCGCTCATGCTTTTTTCTTTCTCTAATGATAGTATTACCTTATTGTTTTTTACTTCTGTTTCAAAAGCATTATCTATTAGATTACCAATAACTTCTATTAATTCATAATCTTTAAGATTTGTTTTTAACTCATAATCTTGAATCTCAATTTGAAAATCAATATCGTATTCTTTTGCCTTTTTAGTTTTTTGATACAAAAAACCCGCTAATATCTTATTATCTAATTTAATTAATTTATTAAATTCGCTATCTATCTCTAAATCATTTATATAATTTTTCATTGAATTAACAATACTATCATAGTCAGTGCTAGTTATGGTAATCATATTTATAGCTTGAATATGATTATCAAATTCGTGTTGCTTTGATCTTAATTCTTTCATTAGTTCATTTATTACCGGGAAATACTTTTTATATGTATCAAGCATCTTTTCTTCATATTCATTTCTCAATCCATTTTTTACTACAACTAAATTTACAAATAATAATCCTATTGTTAAAATTGCAATTATTAAAATATCCTTTAGGAGACCTTCCATAGTAATATATCTATATACTAAGAAGGAAGTTAAGATAATGAACATACTAAGCATTAATCCAGTAAATACTCTATTCTTCTTATTGATATACTCCAACAAGTAATTCAATGAAATATATTTATTTATGAGTAAGAAAGAAGGCACTATTAAAGATTGTGCTAAGATTCCACCTCTAAAAGTTAATACTTCCTCAATGTCAAACAAAGCTACTAAGACAGCTAGTACTAAAAATTGTACAATAAGAATAATAATAGTGCAAATTATATATATATAAACTGTTTCAATGAAATTCTTCTTGTATAATAAATAAATAAAAAAGATAGTTACTATAGCTCCATAAATGTAGCTATACTTGTCAAAATCAGTTTTTTGCATTAGTCCCATAATCAAAGGCAGTATACAAATAATTAGAAAGAAGTTTAACTTTTTTCCCTTTTTAATGAAATTAAATTTGTCATTAGCTATTTTATTAGAAATTATTAACACTCCAAATAAATCAAATAAGGACATAATCGCAGTTTCAATTATACTCATACATAATGCCCCCTATATTATCTTTGTATTTTCTTCCTATTGGAATCTTTTCATCAATTCCTTCTAAATTAATACAATTATTAGGCTTGTCTATACTTGAAATAAAGCTAGCATTTATGATAAAACCTCTATGACATCTAATAAAGTCACTTGTCAGCTCATCTCCAAGCTTATTTAATGTATAATGTGATAGTTGAAATTCCTCATTAGTGGTTACAACCTTTATTTTTCTTTGGATCACTTCAAAATATATAATATCATCGTATTTAATTCTATACACAAAATCCTTCAGATTAAAACTAATGTATTCTTCCTTTTTAATTCCATAGTTTATAACTGTACTTAATGCATCTAAAACTTCTTTTTCAGTAAAAGGTTTTACTATATAATCATAGCAATGAATTTCCTTGAAAGCTAATAATTCCTTAGTAGGTATAGCTGTAATAAATACTATAGGTGTCAATTTATACTTGTTAATATTTCTTATCTTTTTTGCTAGTTCAAATCCAGAATAATCATATAGTTGTATATCTAGTAAAAATAATTCATACGTTTTAGAATTAGCCTTTTCTAAAGCCTCTTTTGCATATCCTGTTATGGTTATTTCCATATCTATATTAATAGATTTTATTATTGTTTCTAATCCTAAAGCAATATTAGGATTGTCTTCTACTATCATTATATTTGCCATAGCTATAACTCCTAAATTGATTTATATCCATATTTTTACTTTAACACATATATTTAGTATTAACAATGCGTTTAAAAAGGCTGATTCCATTTTATAGGAACCAGCCTTTGTGCATTTCTAGGATTTTATTGTTCGTTTACTTCATTAGCTGTTTCTTCTTTATCAGCTTCTTCTACTTTTTCTGTATCTTTAACTTCTTCTGCATCTGTAACTTCTTCTGCATCTTCAACTTCTTCTAAAACTTCTACATTCAGTTTTATTTCTTCTTGATATTCTTCCATGCTTATAGCATTTAAAGCTTCTTCAGGAATTTCAAAATCCTCAGCCTTATTAATATTTAGGTATTTTGCTACCATATCCATTTTTATATTCATACCTTTAATTAGTTCAATCAATCCATTACTTACTTCTTCTTCACTAAGTCCTTCTGGAACTTGGGCAGGTATTAAATCACCCATTTGTTCCATAATAGAGTTCAATATAGAGCTTAAGTCCATTTCCATTTTTACAAATTCGCCAGTTGCTTGATCAATATATAATATATATTTCATATCGTCAAGATTACTAAATAAATCTAAACTCATTTGCATTTCTTCATCACTAATTGAATCAGATACACTTGAGAAACTTTTTTTCATTATTTCATCAAAACCATCGAAAGAAATTACAACTTCATATTTTTCTAAATTTATTTCATCTTCTATATATGTTCCAAAATATTTTACTTCTTTAATTGATTGTTCATTTAAAGCTTTTATTTCTGCATTATCTGGATCAAGTAAATCAGCAAAGCCCTCATCTTCTAATTCTTGTTTAACCCATTTAAATTGTCCTGTAGCTGGATCTGCTGAATTAATATAAGTTATGAATTTACTTCCATCTTCAACCATATACATTTCCATTACAGGTTGTAATAACTCTTGTTGGCCAACGTTTAAAATCACGTTTGCTTTAACTTTCATTTTCATTGGATTCATAAGAGCAGTTGCGTCCATGTCCATTTGGATATCCATCTTTTGCATGCTACCAGTCTCATCAGGTATAGTCATATCCATATTGATTAACATGCACATATCATAATTTTTCCAAGCATATGATTTTTCATATGCATCCATAATCTTTGCTTTTCCATCAATAGGTTCTGTAGTAATAACTACTGTTTTTAAATTTCCATCCCATTGTACTTCTGAACCAAAAGCCTCTATAACATTTCTTATTGGTAAATAAGTTCTGCCATCTTTTATAATTGCAGAAGTATCTGATTCAATTATTTCTTCATTTTTAACTATATGATTTTCCCCTACAGGAATTTCTATAGTTATTTCTTCTTTTATGGCTTTTGCAGTTTTTGTAGCATCATCCCATTCTACTTCAGCTCCATATGCTTCCATAGCAGCTCTGAATGGTACCAAAGTACGATTGTTTTCATCGATAAATGGTCTTCCAATTTCATCATTAAACTCTACATTTGTTGAATCAATTCTAACAATGATTTCACCCTCTGCATAAACTGCTGAAGTAATCATAGTTAGAATAAGTACTAGACATAGTATTAAACCTTTCTTTTTCATAATTTTCCCCCTTTATTTTACCAGTCTTATTAATATATTACACCACTGACAGAATAATCACAAGGTTTTCCTGTTGATTACATTTTCTGTTTTTCTAAGACCTTCTTTAAATACCTGCCAGTATATGACTTAGGATTATTACTTACTTCCTCTGGTGTTCCTACTGCAACTATAGTGCCGCCTTTGTCTCCGCCTTCTGGTCCTAAGTCGATTACATAATCAGCAGTTTTTATTACATCTAGATTATGTTCGATTACAAGGACGGTGTTTCCACCCTCGACAAGTAGATTCAACACCTTAACTAATTTGTGTATATCTGCTGAATGCAATCCTGTAGTTGGTTCATCCAATATATATATTGTTTTTCCTGTAGGCCTTTTGGATAATTCAGTTGCCAGCTTAACCCTTTGAGCTTCACCTCCAGATAGTTCTGTTGACGGTTGCCCTATCTTGATATATCCTAAACCTACATCAAATAAAGTTTGTAGCTTTCTATTTATTTTAGGTATGTTTTTGAAAAACTCAAGCCCCTCTTCTACTGTCATATCCAACACATCCGAGATGGATTTGCCTTTATATTTAACTTGTAAAGTTTCTCTATTATATCTTTTACCCTTGCATACTTCACATGGTACATATACATCTGGTAGAAAGTGCATTTCTACTTTTAAAATACCGTCGCCTTTACACGCTTCACATCTTCCGCCTTTTACATTAAAGCTAAATCTTCCTTTATTATAGCCTCTCATCTTAGCTTCATTAGTCATAGAATATAGGTCTCTAATATAGTCAAATACACCAGTATAAGTTGCTGAATTTGACCTAGGAGTCCTCCCTATTGGACTTTGATCTATATCAATTACTTTATCTAAATATTCTATTCCTTTAACGTCTTTAAACTTACCTGGCTTTGTTTTTGCGCGGTTTAACTTATTGGCTAGTAATTTATATATAATCCCGTTTAATAATGAGCTTTTACCTGAACCTGATACTCCCGTAATGCATGTATACAATCCAAGTGGAATCTTTACGTCAATATCCTTAAGATTATTTTCACTAGCTCCTATTACTTCTAGCCACTTGCCATTGGGCTTTGTTCTTTTCTCTGGTATTTCGATTTCTAGTCTGCCAGATAAATATGCACCTGTAAAGGAGTTTTCATTATTTTTTATATCTTCAACTGTTCCTTGGGCTACTATATATCCACCGTGTACTCCTGCTCCTGGACCAATATCTACAATATGATCTGCCTCATACATTGTATCTTCATCATGTTCTACAACGATTAAAGTATTACCTAAATTTGTAAGATTTCTTAAAGCGGCTAATAATTTTGCATTATCTCTTTGATGCAAACCTATACTTGGTTCATCAAGAACGTATATAACGCCTACAAGGCTTGAGCCTATTTGTGTCGCTAACCTAATTCTCTGAATCTCCCCACCTGATAAAGACCCAGCCATTCTAGATAATGTTATATAATCTAAGCCTACATCTCTTAAGAAAACTAATCTTTCATTAATTTCTTTTAGAATTTGCTCTCCTATTATCTGCTGCTTTTCCGTCAATTTTAGATTCTTAAAGAACTCAATGGCTTTTTCAATAGAAAATTCTGTTACCTGCCATATATTTAAGCCATTAATTCTTACTGCTAAGACTTCTTCTCTTAACCTATTGCCATGACATTGGGGACATGGGGTTTCCTCCATATATTCATCTATTTTATCCTTCATATTATCTGAAGTTGTACTATTATATCTTCTTTCTAAATTTGGTATTACTCCTTCAAACTTGCCTGTATAAGATCTTAAACCTTCATTATCAAAATAGCTATCGAATTGAAAAGTAATATCATCTTTAGTGCCATATAGAATTTCGTCTATTAGCTCCTTTGGAGCATCTTTTATAGGTTTATCCATACTAAATCCATGTTTATTTGCTATGGCTTTTATAATTTCATAATAATAGGTGTTTTCTTTTGCACTACTATATGGTGCAATTGCCCCATCATTTATACTTAATTCTTTATTTGAAATAATCAAATCTGGGTCCATCTCTTTATGAAAGCCTAGTCCATTACAAGTAGGACATGCTCCAAAAGGACTATTAAAAGAAAAGGCCCTTGGTGATAATTCTTCTATTGTAACATTATGGTCTGGGCATGCTAATTTTGAACTGAACATAGTCGTATTTCCATCCATTAAATCTGCAATTACCAAGCCATCACTTAATCTTAAAGAAGCTTCTAAGGATTCTGCCAATCTTCCTTCTATTCCTTCTTTAATGACTAATCTATCTATCACTATTTCTATATCGTGTTTCTTATTCTTTTCTAGTTTTATATCCTCTGATATATCATATACTTCTCCATCTACTACTACTTTTACATAGCCTTCCTTTTTTATTTGTTTCAGTACTTTTGTATGCTCTCCCTTTTTACCCCTAATAAGTGGAGCTAAAATTCGTAATTTAGTTCTTTCTGGAAGCTCCATAATCTTATCTACCATTTGTTCAACAGTTTGACTTGATATTTCCCTTCCACAAACAGGACAATAAGGCGTACCAACTCTTGCATATAATAGTCTTAGATAATCATAGATTTCAGTAACTGTACCAACTGTTGACCTTGGATTATTTGATGTTGTCTTCTGATCTATGGCTATTGCTGGTGATAATCCTTCTATATATTCAACATCTGGTTTGTCCATCTGCCCTAAGAATTGTCTTGCGTAGCTTGATAAGGATTCTACATATCTTCTTTGTCCTTCTGCATATATAGTATCAAAGGCTAAAGATGATTTACCTGAACCGCTAATTCCTGTGAACACTATAAATTTATTTCTAGGAAGCTCAAGGCTAATATTCTTTAAATTATTAACCTTTGCCCCACGAACAACAATATTGTCTTTTATCATCTATTTACACCTCATTGTTTTGACATCTTCTTTAGTTCTATCATTTTATCTCTTAATTCTGCCGCTTTTTCAAAATTCAACTCTTCAGCTGCCTTAAGCATAGCAGCTTCTATACTTAGTATTACAGCTTCTATCTCTTCCTGACTAAAGGAACTATCATATTTAACATCTTCATCAGCAACTATAGTTGCTTCAATAATATCTCTTACCCCTTTAACTATTGATCTAGGGGTTATATTATGTTCCTTATTATATTTATCCTGTATTTCTCTTCTTCTATTTGTTTCAGATATAGCTTTATTCATTGACTTTGTAATATTATCTCCATACATAATAACTTTACCGTTAACATTTCTAGCAGCCCTACCCACAGTCTGTATCAATGAGGTTTCACTTCTCAAAAAACCTTCCTTATCAGCATCTAGAATTGCAACTAATGATACCTCTGGCAAATCTAAGCCTTCTCTTAAAAGATTTATCCCTACTAATACATCATATTTTCCTAATCTAAGGTCTCTAATAATCTCCATTCTTTCAATTGTATCTACATCTGAATGAAGATAGGTTACATTTATTCCCATATCTTTAAAATAGCTAGTTAGATCCTCTGCCATTTTTTTGGTAAGTGTTGTAACTAAAACTCTTTCTCCTCTTTCTGTTACTTTATTTATTTCAGTCACTAAATCATCAATCTGATGTTTTGTAGGTCTAACTTCTATAATTGGGTCAAGTAAACCAGTTGGTCTAATAATTTGCTCCACCGTATTTTGCGTAAGTTCTAATTCATAGGAACGAGGAGTGGCAGAAACATAGACTATTTGATTTACCATACTCTCAAATTCCTTAAACTTTAAGGGCCTATTATCTAAAGCTGAAGGCAATCTAAATCCATACTCAACTAAATTAGATTTTCTTGATTTATCCCCTTCATACATAGCACCTATTTGCGGTATAGTTGCATGTGATTCATCAACAAATATCAAAAAATCTTCCGGAAAATAATCAATTAGAGTATATGGCCTACTTCCAGGTTCTCTTTGACTTAAGTGTCTTGAATAGTTTTCTATTCCGCTGCAAAATCCCATTTCATCTAACATCTCTATATCATACCGTGTTCTTTGCTCAATCCTTTGAGCTTCTAACAGTTTGTCTTTGTCTTTGAATTCATTAATTCTATCTTTCAATTCTATCTCAATAGAATCAATGGCCTTTTTTATCTTGTCCTTAGAAGTTGCATAGTGAGAAGCAGGAAATATCCAAGCATGATTTCTATACCCTATTATTTCCCCAGTAAGATGGTTTACTTCTGCTAACCTTTCTATTTCATCTCCAAAAAATTCTACTCTAATAGTATTTTCACTTGATGCTGCAGGGAATATTTCAAGTATATCTCCTCTAACTCTAAAGGTGCCCCTAACAAAGTTAATATCATTACGCTCATATTGAATGTCTATAAGTTTTCTCATGACATCATCTCTATCTTTTATCATACCTGGACGTAATGATAAGGTTAAATTCTCGTAGTCAATTGGATCTCCTAAACCATAAATACATGAAACAGATGCAACTATTATTACATCTCTTCTTTCGAATAAAGCAGCTGTAGCAGAGTGACGTAATTTGTCTATTTCATCGTTTATAGAACTATCTTTTTCTATAAATGTGTCTGTCTGTGCAACATATGCCTCTGGTTGGTAATAATCATAGTAGCTTACGAAGTATTCTACCGAATTATTTGGAAAATACTCCTTGAATTCACTGGCCAATTGATAAGCCAACGTTTTATTATGAGCAATGACCAAAGTAGGTTTTTGAACTTGTTCTATTATATTTGCCATAGTAAATGTTTTACCAGACCCAGTCACACCAACTAAAGTTTGGTGCTTTAAATTCGATTTGATTCCCTCCACTAATTTACTTATTGCCTGAGGTTGGTCTCCTGTAGGCTTGTAATTAGATTCTATTTTAAATTCAGTCATAATTTCACCTCTTGTGAACGTTTGTTCATTAATCTATTATATAATATAATCATATATTGTCAAAACTATTATTGATGAAAACGTTAAAATATTGTAAAATGAATTGTAGGAGGGAAACTCTAATGAAACATACATCAATAATTACTATAATAATAGCTTTAATACTTATTCTATCTGGATGCTCAATAGATGATTTGCCTTTCTTAAATAGAGAATCTCAAACCATATCGGAAAATGATGGAGAAATAAAATATAAAATTGACAATGTAATCCTATCAAAGGGATACCAGTCAATTGAGCCTAATGTTGAAGTATTAAAGAAAAATAATGAAATCCAACTATTAATTAATGTTGGACTATTAGAGACTTCTGGAGTTAATATAGATAAGCTTACAAAAGATGGCAATATGATTAATATTCATGTTTCCAATGTATTAGATTATGAAAGCGTTAAATTAGCAGTCCCTCAAATTACATTGGATTTTAAAGACATAAGCATGTCCAATTTAGAAAACATAAAATTTAATATAGTTAATGAAAATTTTCAACCAATAAACTTAAAACTTAACTTAAATGATGCTATTAACAAAGTTAAATCTGATTTTAATGTCTCTAGTAATACAGTTCCAAAAGTAAACTTAGAAAAAATAGGAGATAAGTTTATTTGGAATATAACTTACTACAGCATATTTGATAAGGGTAATATTGAGACACCATTAGTAAATCTATCTGTTGAATTGGATGCTAATACTGCAGAACTGTTACAATCAAAAAAAGGTTTTATTTCTTCACTTATTGATGAAGGCCGTGTATTAGATTATGTAATGGATAAATTTATCCTATATCGAAAAATCGCCATTGACCCTATTACATCAATTAAGACTGAAAGCATTTATTGTTATGATATAGAAGAAAATACAAAAACTAGATTATATTTTACCAATTGTACTATACTATCCGCTTATTATTCTCCTGACCATGATTATATATCTATAGTTGAAAATGATGGAACATCTAATGAATTATTAATTGTTGATTCTAAGGAAAATAAAGCTTATAAAGTACTATTTGAAGATTCATTTAATCCTAATATAGTAAGATGGAAGGATGAAAACAATCTTCTGATTTTAACAAATGGTGATGGTTTTAGTAAAATATATAATCATGATATAAGAGATGCTAAAACAGAATTAGTTGCTATAATAAACAAGAACATTTTTGACTTTAGAGTAAAAGGAAAGTCTTACATTCTAGTTGAAAATCACGATACAGATAAAAATAAAAATATTTATATTACTTATGATTGGAATCAGCTTAATTATATAGGTAAAGGATTAAATGTTAGATTTCTAAATGACAAAATGATTGTATATTTAAAGGAAAATGAAAATGATACTAGCAATATCCTGAATATATATAATTTAGAGGAAATGAAAGTTTATGACAAAGTAGACCTTGATGTTTTATCTATATCAACAGTAACCGAAAATGGTTTTTTATTAATTGAGAAAAATCAAGGAGCTAATAATTTTAACATACACCAATATAATTTAGAAGATAAAGAATCGACTTTCATTACTATGGTTAACAGTGAAAATATATTATATGATAGCAACAAAAATCTAATATATGTGAATTTAGTTGTTCCTTATGAAGCAGAAAAATCAGAAATAATATTTTCCTTAGATTTAGAAAAATTGATTAATACAATCCCCTAGGAACTACAGATATTCCTAGGGATTTTTTATTCCCTTGATATACTTTTGTATTTAAACCTTTCCTACTAGAAAAATAATTTATCTTCCAATATTTATTGCTCAAATACTCAATTTCCTCTATATCTTTTGAATTGTTTACAGTTAGCTCATTTATACTAACAATTATATCTCCTATATTTATTCCAATATCTTTTGCTATTCCTCTTTTTGAAACATCAATAACCCTAACACCTTTATTGCTGTTAGTATAAATTGGTACCCTAGATTTTTCTTTAAGCTCATTAATATATACTATGAATTCGTGACCAACTAAAGCATACAATGGTGGAATAATGGAAGGAAGTTTGATCTTTATCATTATTAATAGTAAAAATCCATATATTAATAAAACTATACTTGATACCAATATCTTTCTTCTTGGATATGTAAGGGTAAAGTCACCATAATGCAAAACTGCCATTAGAGCAATTGGCTTTATTAGGCCATCACCAATGAAGATTACAAAAGGCAAAGGCCAGAAACGATGAATATTGAATCCACCTACAAATTCACCGTTCTTTTCAAAATATGCTGGGGCTTTCCCTCTATTGCCATTTAGAAATATTAGTACACTTTCCACTATATGAAATGTTGAAACCATAAGCATAATATCATTTGTATTTATATGAGGAATACCAAATAAATGGTTAACTAAACAAATAATACTTCCACTATATGCTATGCACATAAATCTTGTATTTATAAAAGATATTAGAACACTAATTAAAAGTATAAAGAAAAAGTCCATTGGAACAACTACTACTTCTAAATATATAAATCCCACTGTGGCTATTACTCCACCTATAGCACCATAAAATGTTGAATTTAAAGAGCTAAATAATGGAGATACCTTATCCACTGACAAGCAATATTTTGATTTACTTAGCTTGTAATTTTCAAAATATATAATAATAAATATAAGCATAAAAAAAGGAGATGTCAAAGTTTTGATAATATCAATTATAGAAAAATAAATAATTAGATAAAATCCATCCATTCTGACCCCTCCATCACACTATCAATTTATAATATATTTAATTTTATTACCTCTATGGCTTTTTGTAATTGATTATCTTGGTCCAAATAATCTGGTCCTATACCTTGGGCGTCTTCATTTAGTTCAATAACAATATCTGGAGTTATTCCAATACCATGAATATTTGTTCCATTTGGAGTAAAATACTCTGAAATTGTTAATTTCAAACCTGTTCCATCTCCTAGATCTCTAATTCTCTGTACGACTCCCTTACCAAATGTTGTAGTTCCAATCAGCTCTCCACGATTGTGATCTTTTATTGCCCCTGCCACTATTTCAGAAGCACTGGCACTTCCTTCATTCACTAGAACAACCATTGGAATATCAATCATACCACTATCACTCTTTAAATATTCTCTTTCTCCATCCCTAGTTTCTGTATATACTATATCCCCTTTACCTAATAACTCATCAGCTATATCGGCACAGATATTTAGTAATCCCCCTGGGTTATTTCTTAAATCCAAAATCAATCCTTTAACATTTGATTTTTCTAATGAATCCAATTCTTTCATGAAATCTTCATATGTAATTTCATCAAAAGAAGTAATTCTTAAATATCCTATATCATTTTCTAATACATCAGATTTTACTGTTACTATTCTTATAATCTCTCTAGTAATTCCAATATCTACTGTATGATTTATATCATTCTTATCACTTCTCATAATAGTCAGGGTTACTTTTGTATTTGGCTCCCCTTTCATTATTGAAACTGCTTCATCCATAGTATCAGCATAATATTCTACACCATTTACTTTGGTTATTTTATCCCCAGTTTTTAATCCAGCTCTTTCCCCTGGAGTACCTTCAATTGGAGAAATAACTGTAATAAAATTATCTTCTCCTGGAGTTACAATTACGCCAATACCACCATACACTCCTGCTGTATCTTCGGTAAAGCTTTTGAATTCATCTTCTGTCAAATAAACTGAATATGGATCTTCAAGTGCCTGAACCATTCCTTTTAGTTGACCATTCATTAAGTCTACCTCATCAACTTCTCTTAAATAACTACTGTCTATGTATTCCTTTACTCCTAAGACCTTATAGTTTTCTTCATAAGCATCAACCAATTGGTTATATTGCTTATCTGGGACTATTACTTTGTCATCTATTCTTATAGCAATTAAATTCGTTAAAGAAAACGTAATTAAATTAGTAAGAATTAGAAGTATGACCACAAAAAATAAAGACTTCCTCTTTGACATTTACTCCACCTCTATATCATTATACATTATGAATATATTTTATTAGTTAAACATAACTATTATACCAAAATTAAAGCTATTATATAAAAAGCTTCTATGTTTCTAAAAAAATATGATGAACTATTCTATTCATTAAAAAAAAAAGGGGATTAATTCCCCTTTACCCATGGTAACGGATCTACATAGGATCCATCTTTTCTTACTTCAAAGTGCAAATGTGGCCCAGTTGAATTCCCCGTACTACCAGCTTTGGATATTGTTTCACCTCTACTGACATCCTGTCCTACACTTGCTACAAATGCTGAGTTGTGTGCATATAGTGTAACTATACCACCACCATGATCAACCATAATAGCCTTACCATAGCCACCTAACCAATCAGCATAAATAACTGTTCCAGCTGCTGCGGATTTTATATGTGTACCTGTAGGTGCAGCTATATCTATTCCTGTATGCATTTTTTTAGTTTTGAATATTGGGTGGATTCTATATCCATAATAAGAAGTTATCCTATTATGCCCAGTCACTGGCCATTCCATTTTACCACCAGAATATGGTCCAGTGTTTTTTTGTAGCTTAAATATTTTTCCTTCAATTTCTTTAGCAAAATCATTTAGTTTATCATATTCTTTTTCATAGGATTTTATATCTAATTGTAATCTACCCATCAAATCTTCTTTCTGTCTTGATGCCGACTCTAAATCTTTCTTCCTATCCTCCAAATTTGCTTTAGCTACTTCAACTGACGCCCTTTGAGCCTCAAGTTCAGTTTTCTTTACTTCAATAATGTCTCTTTGTTCTTTCATAAATACTATCAGTTCTTTATCATATTCAGCTATATATTTTAGCATATCCTTCCTAGAAAGAAAGTCGCCTACGTCTTTTGATGATAACAAGACCTCTAGAAATCCTAAATCGCCATTCATGTACATGACTCTAAGTCTTTCATTAAAAGTATCTTCTTGTTCATTAACATTTTGTTCAGCTTCTTCTAATTCAGCCAATGTGGTATCGATTTGTATATTTAAATTATCAAGTTGTTTTTCAACTTGGTCAAGCTCAGTTGCTGCATTATCCATTTGTAAATCTATTTTCTTTATTTGTTTAGAAATGTCTTTAGTCTGACTTTGTAAATTATTTATTTCTTTCTTAGTACTGTTTATCTGATTATTAATATTCTGTTGCTGTCTCTTTAAATCATCAAGATCTTGACCGTATGCTTGAATAATTGTAAGAGATAATATTAGTACTATTAATAAAAAAACTGTTACTTTTTTCTTCATCATAAGCATGCTACCTCCTATACATTCAAGAAACGTTTCATTGATACTATGCTTCCAACAGCACCTATGCCAATTCCAATTGCACAAAATATTACTGTAATGTCTTTGAAAATCATCTTAGGTACAATTAAAAACACAGAAAACAGAGTATAAAACTGTTCATTAACTAGCTCAAAGAAATACTCATACCCAACATAAACAATGATTATAGAAATCAATGCCCCAAACAAGCCAAATAGTACACCTTCAATCATAAAAGGTCCTCTTATGTAATTATTTGTCGCTCCTACATATTTCATTATGTTTATTTCTCTTCTTCTAGATGTAACTGTAAGCTTTATAGTATTGGATATTATAAATATTGAAACAAATACTAAAACTGCAATAATTACTATTCCACCGACTCTAATATAGTCTGCAATCATTAATAGCTTGTCTATTACTTCTTTATCATATTGAACTTTTTCCACTCCGTCAAGCCCTTTTAAACTGTCTACCACATTTCCTGCATATTTTATATCCTCGACTTTTATTATATAAGAATTTGGTAAGGGATTGTTATTTTCCAAACCATCAAGCAAATAAGCTTCATCTCCCCAATCTTCCCTGAAATTTTCCAATGCTTGGTCTTTTGATTCAAATATTATAGAAACTACTCCCTTGTTTTTCGCTGCAGTTTCTTCAATATTTGTCATAAAGCCATCATTTATATTATCTTCCAAATATATTTGTATTTCATCAAATTGGGTCGTTGTATCCATAACGAAATTATTGATACTTAGAATCAATATTAATATAATACCTAAAATAACTAATACAGCAGAGATTGATGCAACAGAAGCGACTCCCATGCCTCTATTACGCCACATTCCTTGAAATCCCTGCTTAATTATACTCTTTAGTACTCGGAACTTCAAGTTCATAACCACCCTTCTGTTCATCTCTAATGATTTTACCATTCTCTAAAGCAATAACCCTCTTTTTCATATCGTTAACTATTTCCCTTGCATGGGTAGCCATTATAATTGTAGTGCCCCTACCGTTGATATCCATTAGTGCTCTCATAATATCCCGAGCTGTTTCTGGGTCTAAATTACCAGTAGGCTCGTCCGCTATTAAAACAGGCGGATTGTTTATTATAGACCTTGCAATTGAAACCCTTTGTTGCTCTCCACCTGATAGCTGATCAGGAAAGCATGATGCTTTACTACTTAAGTTAACTATACTAAGAATCATGGGTACTCTTCTACGAATATCCTTTGGATTAGACCCCACTATTTCCATTGCAAAGGCAACATTTTCATAGACCGTTCTGTTTGGAAGTAACCTGAAATCTTGAAAAACCATGCCTACATTTCTTCTAATAAAAGGTATCCTTCTGTTTGGTACTTTTGTTACATCTAAATCATTTAAATAAATCTTGCCTTCAGTAACTTCTTCTTCTTTTAAAATTAGTTTTGACAATGTTGATTTTCCCGCTCCACTTGAACCAACTAAAAATACAAATTCACCTTTGTTTATTTCTAGATTTATATTAGAAAGAGCCTTTACTCCATTGTCATATTCCTTACTGACATTAATTAGTTTTATCATTTATACACCTCAATATCTGAAATAAATAAAAACAATTATCTTATTTAAGTTTTTATTTTCTCTAAATATATATTATAATATAACTTGAGAGATAAATAAACAGTTTGAGGTGATTTATTTGGATAAAAAGGTATTAAGGAAGAAAATTCTTGAAGAAAGAGCCAATTTTAGTAAAGAGGTAAATATTTCCCTTAGTAAAGATATAGTTATGAAATTAATGAATACTGAGCAATATAGGAATGCTAATACAATCATGTGCTTCATAAGTTTTGGCAGTGAGATAAATACTCATGAATTTATTAAGAAAGCCATTAAGGATGGAAAAAGGCTTACTGTTCCTGTAACTTTTCATGAACCAAAGGAAATGAAACCTTCACAGCTTTTAAGTTTTGATGAATTAGAACCCGGCTATTATGGCATCCTTACTCCAAAAAAAGAATTTATTAGATATATTGACCCTAAAGAAATAGATTTAATAATAGTACCTGGAGCAGCATTTGACAGGCAAGGATATAGAGTTGGCTTTGGTGGTGGGTACTATGACAGGTTTTTAGCAGATTTAAATTGCATGAAAATCTCCATTGCATTTGGTCTTCAAATTGTAGATAAAGTTCCAAGAGAAGGACATGATTTGCCAGTTGATATGATTATTACAGAAAAAGAAACAATTAATATAAAAAAACAACTTTAATTTTCTAAGTATCATGATATAATTGTTAAGGAAGAATTTCAAGCTTGGAGGTTAAGATGCAAATATGGATAGATTGGTTGGTACTACCGCTAGAGGTATAAGAACCCCGATTATTAAGCAAGGAGATGACTTGGTAAAGATCGTGGTTGATTCAGTATTAAAAGCAGTTGAACAAGAAGGAATTCAACTAAGAGAAAAAGATGTAATAGGAGTAACTGAATCTTTAGTAGCCAGAGCTCAAGGCAATTTTGCTACTGTTGATAATATAGGAAAGGATATAGCTTCTAAATACCCAAATGAAATTGGAGTAATATTTCCTATTATAAGTAGAAATAGATTTTCATTAATCTTAAAAGGGATTGCAAAGAGCAATAGGAAAATTCATCTATTGTTAAGCTACCCTGCAGATGAAATGGGAAATCACCTAATGGATATAGATAAAATGGATGATTTAAACATAAATCCATATACTGATCTGTTAACTGAAGATAAATATAGAAGGTTATTTGGCGAAAGTATATTACACCCATTTACAAATATAGATTATGTTAAACTTTATAGAGATATTATTGGTAAAGATTCAAATATATTTCTTGCAAATGACCCTAGAAGTATTTTAAACTACACAAAAGATGTTTTAATTGCTAATGTACACGATAGGGCACGAACTAAAAAAATACTTAAATCCGCTGGAGCAAATATAGTTTTGGGATTAGACGATATTTTGACTTCATCTATTGATAATAGTGGATATAATGAAGAATATGGCTTACTAGGAACAAATTTGTCATCTGATCATTCTGTAAAATTATTTCCTAGAAATTGCGATTATTATGTTATGGAAATACAAAATGCGCTATTGGAGAAAACCGGGAAGAAAGTTGAAGTAATGATATATGGTGATGGAGCATTTAAAGATCCTGCTGGTAAAATTTGGGAACTGGCTGATCCAGTTGTTTCTCCTGGCTTTACAGATGGTTTAATTGGATTACCTAATGAAATAAAGCTTAAATACTTAGCTGATAATGAACTTCAAAATCTTACTGGTGAGGAAGCTATTTCAGCTATGAAGAATAAAATAAAGACTAAAGAATCAGATATGTTTAATAAATCTTCTTCACTGGGAACTACTCCAAGAAAAATTACTGACTTGTTAGGAAGCTTATGCGATTTAACAAGTGGTAGTGGTGATAAAGGAACGCCTGTAGTTTTGATACAAGGCTATTTTGATAATTTTGCAACTGAATAGGCATTACATTATATAATAGATTAAGATGAAAAGCCCAGTTTGTTAAGAACTGGGCTTATTTAAATTAAATTAATATATATTTGCAATCTTTACTGAATAAGTATACTATTGAATAATTATTTAATCTTTATATCATTGCAATCTATTATACTATTGTGTTATTATTAGTTAAATAAAAAATGGAGGTGTATCTGATGCTATCGAACAGAATAAATGAACTTAAGGCATCACCGATTAGAAGACTGTATCCTTATGCAGTTGAAGCAAAAAATAATGGAAAAACAATTATCCCTTTAAACATAGGTCAACCTGATATTAAAACCCCTAATGAATATAAAACTGCAATTGAAAATTTTAATGATGAAGTTTTATCATATGCTGATTCTAAAGGAATACCTGTATTAATTGATTCATTTGTTGACTACTATAACAAACATAATATGAATTTTTCCAAAGATGATATTGTTATTACAAATGGTGGAAGTGAGGCTTTATTATTTTCTTTTTTAGCTTTATTAGATCATGGAGACAGTATCCTTATGCCTGAGCCTTATTATGCAAATTATAATAGCTTTGCTCGAATTGCAGGAATTAATGTTATTCCAATAACTACAAAGGCAGAAGATGATTTTGCTTTGCCTCATAAGGAAGATATTTTAAAGCTTATTACCCCAAAGACAAAAGCAGTACTTATTACAAATCCAAGTAATCCAACTGGCAAAGTATATACAAAAGAAGAAATAAACTTAATAAAGGATGTTGCTTTAGAAAAAGGTTTGTATATTATTGCTGATGAAGTTTACAGAGAATTTATATATGATGATTTGGAGTTTACAAGCTTTGCTCATATTAAAGGAATTGAAAATAATGTAGTAATTATTGATAGTATATCTAAAAGATATAGTGCTTGTGGCTCACGAATTGGATGTGTAGCATCTAAAAATAAAGAAATAATGGCCAATATGCTTAAACTAGCTCAAAGCAGATTAAGCGTTGCAACTTTAGAGCAAATAGGTGCTGCTAATCTAGTAAATGTTGATGATAACTATTTAAAAGAAGTTAATGACGAATACTGTACTAGAAGGAATGTGCTTTATAAAGCATTGCAAGAAATGGACGGAGTAATATGCAATAATCCGCAAGGTGCTTTTTACGTAATAGCAAAGCTTCCAGTAAAAGATGCTGAAAAATTTGCAATATGGCTTTTACAAGACTTTGATATAAACAATGAAACAATATTAATAACACCTGCTGAAGACTTCTACGCAACAGAAGGATTAGGAAAAGATGAAGTTAGAATATCTTATTGTATTAATATAGA